>JAGWQR010000303.1 GCA_028869975.1 Alphaproteobacteria bacterium
CGCCACCAATGCCTCGCCCGCCATGGCGCCGTGGGGTGGACGCAAAAAGCTGGTCGGCACCAATCCCTGGTCATGGGCTGCACCGGCAGGCTCTCACGCGCCGATGGTGCTCGATATTGCCAATACCGGGGTGGCGCGTGGCAAGATTTATCTCGCAAAGCAGAGAGGTGAACCGATCCCGCAAGGCTGGGCGATGACAGCGGCAGGCGAACCGACCTGTGATCCGGCTGCGGCAATTGAGGGCATCATCCTGCCGATGGCGCAGCACAAGGGCTATGCGATCGCGGTGATGATGGACATGCTCGCGGGCATCTTGAGCGGGAGTAGCTTTGGTGCCGCTGTGAGCGGACCGTATCAGGACAAACGCAGTGGGGCCGGTCACTTCATGCTCGCCATCGACATTGCGCAGATTCAACCCCTGCCCGAATTTGGCGAACGCATGGAAGCCTTGATCGCGCAACTCAAGGCTGCCCCTTTGGCACCGGGGCATGCCGAAATCGTCTATCCCGGTGAAATCGAAGCGCGCAATGACGCGCTGAACCGCGCACAGGGTATCGATCTGCCCGAGGATACCTTGCGTGACCTGGGCGCGTTGAGCGAGCGGTTCGGCATCAGGCATGATCTAACTTTCCATCACTTCGTAAAGGATAATCCATGAAGCTTCTCGTACTGCCCGGCGATGGCATCGGCCCGGAAATTGTGGATGCGGCGGTTGCGGTGCTCAAGACGGCAGCGGAGCGCGCTGGGGTGGCCATCGCGCTCGATTATGCGGACATCGGCTTTGCCAGCCTCGTAAAGCATGGCACGACGCTGCGTGATGACGTGCTGGAACGCGCGCGCGGCTATGACGGCATCATCCTCGGCACGCAATCGCACGCCGATTATCCGCCGCCTGAGCAGGGCGGGCACAATATCTCGGCGCGTTTCCGCGTCGGGCTTGATCTTTATGCCAATATCCGGCCCGCGCGCACCCGCGAATATCTGCCCTCCAACCTGCGGGAGGGCAAGGCGATGGACCTTATCATCGTGCGCGAGGCGACCGAAGGCTTCTACCCGGATCGCAACATGGCTCGCGGCTGGGGCGAGATGATGCCAAGCCCCGATATGGCGCTCTCGGTGCGCAAGATTACCCGCCACGCGAGCACCCGGATTGCGCGGCGCGCGTTCGAGCTGGCTGCCAAACGCCGCCAGCATGTCACCGCCATTCACAAGGCGAACAGCTTTCACATGACCGACGGGCTGTTCCTTGAATGCGCGCGCAGCGTGGCGGTGGACTTCCCGCACGTCCGGTTCGACGACCTGCTGGTCGATGCCTCGACCGCGTATCTGGTGCGCAACCCCGCGCGGTTTGATGTGATAGTCGCCGAAAATTTCTATGGAGACATTCTTTCCGATCTGGCGAGCGAATTGTCCGGCAGTCTGGGCCTCGCCGGCTCGATCATGGCGGGGGATGATCTATGCTCTGCCCAGGCGCAGCATGGCTCCGCACCCGATATTGCGGGCCAGGACAAAGCCAACCCGGTCTCGATGATTCTTTCAGTGGCCTTGCTGTTCGACTGGCTGGGCGAAAAACGCGGCGACGCGGCATGTGCGGAGATTGGGGCTGCGATTAGTACCGCTGTGGAAGCCGTCCTCGCCAACCCCGCTTCCCGCACTGCCGATCTTGGCGGGCAGATCGGCACGCACGCCTTTGCGCAGGCCGTGGTTGCGGCGCTACCCGTAGGTAAATCTTCTGACCAGACTCAGGCTCGGGTATAGCGACTCTCATCCTCCCCTGTCCGCCATAA
>JAGWQR010000304.1 GCA_028869975.1 Alphaproteobacteria bacterium
GGACAGCGCGAGCTCCGCCAGCGCGGCCGCGTCGGCCGGTTTGCGCACGAGCACCTCGCGCGCCTCGGCGATGGCCTTGTCGATCTGTCCGCTCTCGCGCAACGTCGCGACATAGAGCGTGCGCGCGTCGACCGCGTTCGGATGGCCCTGGACGAAGTCGGCGAGCCCCTCGGCGGCGAGCTTGTGCTCGTCGCGCCGACGGCGCACCTCGGCGAGGGCCACGGCAACCTCCTGGCTGTCCGGCGCGCGCTTCGCGGCCGCGGCGAGCGGTTCCTCGGCGCCGGCCAGGTCGCCCGCGCCCGCGAGCACGACGCCCAGGTCGTAGCGCGCCTCCCACAGGTTCGCGTCGATCCCGATCGCCTCGCGAAGGAGCGACGCCGCCCGCTCGCGCTGCCCATCCTTCGCGGCCTGCACCCCCTGCACCATCTTGCCGACCGCCATCGGGTTCGCGGGAGGGAGAGCGACCGTCGTCTGCGCTTTGGGCGCGACGTGGCCACCGCCGCACGCGGCTTGGAGAATGAACACGAAGAGGAGAAGAGAAGAAGGCAGCGGGTGTAGGTCCCCCAGACCTTCTCCTCTTCTCCTCTTCGTGTTCACGACGTCGCTGTCAGCTCTCGATGAACGACTTGAGCTGCTTGCTGCGGCTCGGGTGGCGGAGCTTGCGGAGCGCCTTCGCCTCGATCTGGCGGATGCGCTCGCGGGTGACCTCGAAGTCCTGCCCGACTTCCTCGAGGGTGTGGTCGCTCTTCTCGCCGATGCCGAAGCGCATCCGGAGGACCTTCTCCTCGCGCGGCGTCAGCGTCTTGAGGACGCGGCGCGTCTGCTCGGCGAGGTTCATGTTGATGACGGCCTCGGCGGGCGACACGACGCTCTTGTCCTCGATGAAGTCGCCAAGGTGTGAATCTTCCTCTTCGCCGATGGGCGTCTCGAGGCTGATCGGCTCCTTGGCGATCTTGAGGACCTTGCGCACCTTTTCCAGCGGCATCGCCAGGCGCTCGGCCAGCTCTTCCGGCGTGGGCTCGCGGCCGATCTCATGCAGCATCTGGCGGCTCGTCCGCACGATCTTGTTGATCGTCTCGATCATATGCACGGGAATGCGGATCGTGCGCGCCTGATCGGCAATCGAGCGCGTGATCGCCTGCCGGATCCACCAGGTGGCGTAGGTGCTGAACTTGTAGCCGCGCCGATACTCGAATTTATCGACCGCTTTCATCAGCCCGATATTGCCCTCCTGGATCAGATCAAGGAATTGCAGGCCACGGTTGGTGTATTTCTTCGCAATCGAGATGACGAGGCGCAGATTGGCCTCAACCATTTCCTTCTTGGCGATGCGCGCCTCGCGCTCGCCCTTTTGCACCATATTGACGATGCGGCGGAACTCGGGGAGCGACATGCCGGTCGCCTGCGCAATATCGCTGATTTCTGTGCGGATACGGTCAACCGCCGCCGATTCATTCTGAGCGAAGGCAGCCCATTTCTTGTCCTTGCCGCGTGCCGAATCAAGCCAGTTCTCATCGAGTTCATGGTTGATATAGCTGTCGAGAAAGGCTTTGCGTGGCACTTTGTGGCGCTCGGCCAGGCGCAGCATCTGTCCACCCAACGCTGTCAGCCGCCGGTTGAAGCTGTAGAGCTGATCGACCAGATATTCAATTTTAGTTGCATGAAATTGAACGCTTTCGACTTCTGCGGTGAGATTCTCGCGCAGCTTCTGATATTTGCGCTCTTCGCCAGCGGGAAAGTCTGAGCCAAGCCCCAGTGCTTCGATTCGTGCCACCTGGAGCTTGGAAAATTTTTTATAGAGATCGGTAATCCGGGCAAATTTCTCCAGGGCGTCAGGCTTGAGCTGATCCTCCATCTGCGCGAGCGAGAGGGCGTTATCTTCCTCGTCATCCTCAACCATGGGCTTGGCGCGCTCGTCACGCAGGCCCTCCTCCTCGTCATCGATTTCCTGAACCGGGGATTCGACAACATCATCTTCATCCTTGAAAGTGGGGCCAGCCGCCTTTTCCGTGATTTCGCCGTCAACATCTTCGTCGTCATCGGTCAAATTCTCGGGTGCGGGGTCCTTCGAGAGCATCGCCTCAAGGTCGATGATTTCACGCAACTGCATCGTGCCTTCGTTGAGCGCAGCCGACCAGTCGATAATGGCGTTGAAGGTTATCGGTGATTCGCATAGACCGACGATCATCGTGTCGCGACCGGCTTCAATGCGTTTGGCTATCGCGATTTCACCTTCGCGTGAAAGCAGCTCGACGGCGCCCATTTCGCGCAGATACATGCGCACAGGGTCATCCGTGCGTTCGCCGACCGAGAGCTTGCGTTCGGCGACAGGTTCTCCGGTTGATTCAACCTGATCGACAGCCTCGATTTCCTCCTCTGGTTCTTCTGCCGCTTCCTCATTCTCAATGATATTGACGCCCATTTCGTTGATCGCGGCCATGACATCTTCGATCTGCTCGGAAGACATCTGATCCTGTGGCAGTGCCTCATTCAACTCATCATAGGTAATGTAACCACGTTTTTTCGCGCGACTGATCAATTTCTTGATCGAGGCTTCATTGAGATCAAGCAGCGGGGCATCTCCCGTACTCTCGGTGTCGGCAATATCCATATCATCGAGTTCTGTATCAGCCATGCAAATCCGGTTCCTTAATCTACTGCGCCATTGTCAGCAGCATCATTCCAATCCCTGCGCGCTTCTAAAGCGGTTTCGCGCGCAATTTTCAAGCGTTTCACGATTTGCCAGCTCTCATCATCAAGTGATTCGGCCAGCTTCGCACGCGCAATCTGCCACGCCCGGTTCGATTCCTCCACTTCGGCCAACATACGCAACGCAAGCTTTAATTCCTCTTCTGCCTGCTTGTGATCGACATTCTTGCCTGGCTTGCAGGCAAACGCGTAACCGAGATGTGAACGCGAATCAGGATTTTCAAGAGAAGCTGTCATTTCTGAAATGTGATCCGTGTTGATTATCGACTCGGATAAGCCTGCTTCGAGCAGAAGTCTGTGCGTCGTGCGCAGCTCGGGTGGGAAGTTTATCCGCGCAACAAGTTCATATGTTTCGCGCAGAACATCCGGGTAGCGCTGCAAACCTATCAGGACTGCCCGTGCAAGCGTAGTGCGCTCGTCGGCGGGTCGAGCGGCAGTTTCATATGTGCGCATTCCACCCCGCTCCCCCCGCTTCCAGCCGAACTTTTCCCAAGAGAGGTTGCGGAAGGTTCGGCGATACTCATCGCGGGTGAGTGGATCGATGATCGAAGAGGCGAGGTCTTCGAGCCGCTGCTTCAAGCCTGCCCGCGCTTCGGGCGTGGTGAGCGGTGTCGCGGCGCATTCTTGCGCCCAGAGTTGCGCAACCAGAGGCTGTGGCTGCGCAAGTGCGCAATCAACTGCGCTGCGCCCGCCGCCGCGAACCAGATCGTCCGGATCCTGGCCTTGGGGAAGCGAAACAAATTGCAGTGAGCGCTTGGGCGCGGCCATCGGCAAAGCCCGCAGGGCCGCGCGCGCCGCAGCCTTTTGCCCTGCCGCATCGCCATCAAAACACAGGATGGGCGCTTGCGCAAGCCGCCACAGCCGCTGCAACTGATGCTCGGTGAGTGCAGTGCCAAGCGGCGCAACCACCTCATCAATCCCCGCTTTGGCAAGCGCAATCACATCCATATAACCTTCGACGATAATCACGCGGTTGACGTTGCGGCTCGCGGGCCCGGCGCGGTCGAGGTTGTAAAGCGTGCGCCCCTTGTCGAACAAAGGTGTGTCGGGCGAGTTGAGATATTTGGGCTCGCCCGATCCGAGAATGCGGCCCCCGAATGCGATCACCCGCCCGCGCGCGTCCTTGATCGGAATCATCAGGCGCCCGCGAAACCGGTCATAGCTCTCCTTATTTTCAACGAGGATGAGCAGCCCGGCTTCGATCAACTTGCCCTCACCGAAGTGCGCGAGCGCCGCCTTCAATGCGCCCCGCTCATCCGGCGCGAACCCCAGCCCAAATTCACGCGCCAGCGGTGGCGTGATCCCGCGCTTGTCGAGATAGGCGCGTGCGGCCGACCCTTCCGGCGCGCTCAGCCGCGTGGCAAACCATTCCGCCGCCGCCGCCATCACATCATGCAGCGAATCGGCAGCCCTGGCGCGCTCGGCGGCGCGTGGGTCGGGCGCGGGCAACGCCATTCCCGCCGCTGCCGCCAGTTCCTTGACCGCATCGATGAACGGCAGTCCCTGGTTGGTGGTCAACCATTTGATCGCGTCGCCATGCGCCGAACAGCCAAAGCAATGATAGAAGCCCTTGTCATCATTGACATAGAAACTGGGCGTTTTCTCATTATGAAACGGGCAGCAGCCCTTATATTCGCGCCC
>JAGWQR010000305.1 GCA_028869975.1 Alphaproteobacteria bacterium
GATGTTCGGCCTGGGCCTGCTCAGCCTTGTCGCGCGTGTGCGCGGCAAGCTCTATGACTGGCGCGGCCTGCACTGGCTGGCGCTGCTTATGGGGCCGTCGGGCTTTGTTGCCGTGATCTCTGGCTGGGTTGTGACAGAGGTGGGTCGCCAGCCTTACACGATTTACGGCCTGCTGACGACCGCGCAGAGCGCCTCTCCACTCGCGGCCCCTGCTGTTGGCACGTCTTTGGCGGCGTTCGCGCTTGTCTATATTACTGTGTTCGGCGCCGGGATCTGGTATCTGCTCAAACTGATGGGGCAGCCATCAGGAGACGGACTCCCGGCTAATCATGCGCCCGAACGCGCAGCTGGGCTCACCCCTGCCGCCGCGATGATTGGAGACGGTTGATGGAACCCGACAGCTTCCTCACCTTTATCTGGGCGGTCATCATTGCTGTCGGTGTACTCGTCTATGTCCTGCTTGACGGCTTTGATCTCGGGATTGGCATCCTATTCCCCGTCTTTGCAGTTGGTGAAGATCGCGACCAGGCGATCAACAGCATTGCGCCGGTATGGGATGGTAACGAGACCTGGCTGGTTCTGGGTGGTGGCGGATTGTTCGCAGCTTTCCCGCTCGCTTATGCCATCCTGCTGCCCGCAACCTATCCGCTCATCATCGCGATGCTGCTCGGCTTGGTGTTTCGCGGGGTGGCGTTCGAGTTTCGCTGGCGCGATCAGGGACATCGCAAATATTGGGATGCTGCGTTCACCACCGGATCGCTGGTCGCGGCCTTTTCGCAGGGGATGATTCTGGGCGCGATCCTGCAGGGCATCAAAATAGCGAACCGTGCCTATGCGGGTGGGTGGGTGGACTGGCTGTCGCCGTTTAGTGTGTTGACTGGCTTAAGTGTTGTGATCGGTTATGCGCTGCTGGGGAGTTGCTGGCTGATCTGGAAAACCGAAGGCCCGGTGCAGGAGCAGGCTTTCCGCCTTGCCAGGCGTACAGCATGGGGAACGCTGGCGGCGATGGCGGCTGTGAGCGCGGCCACCCCGCTACTCCACACGGCTTATTGGGCGCGCTGGTTCACTATGCCCAATGTTCTATTCGCGGCGCAGGTGCCGTTGCTGACACTGATCACCGCATTTTTGCTGATGCGCGCACTCGAGCGGCGCAGTGAAGTCATGCCATTTCTGTGTGCGCTTGCGCTGTTCATACTTGGCTTTATCGGTCTGGGGATCAGCCTCTATCCTTATGTGCTCCCACCCAGTCTGACCTTCTGGGACGCTGCAACCTCAGCACGCGGCCAGGCCTTCATGCTGGTGGGCGCGCTGCTCACCATGCCGTTCATCCTGGGCTATACAGGCTGGGCCTATTGGGTGTTTCGGGGCAAGGTTGGCGCGCACGGCTATCATTGATGCCGACGTACAAACAATGGCTCTGGTTCATTTCCCTCTGGGCCGCCAGTGTCGCAACGCTGGCTGTTATTGCAGCGCTGCTTAAGCTGGTGGTGTAATGAAAGTACAACGATGGCCGGCTCGGTTATATGCAATTATAGAGTAGACTATATATTTTGAATCTGAATGCACTAGAATTTGAACCCGAGTGACACATAAAATGCGCGTGGGGGCGCGGGCAACGCGAGCAATGCCCCCAGTCCGACAGTAGTGGGATTGGTGCTCCCGCCCGACCCGTAAAGTCCGCCGGCAGAGATATATTCAAAGGCGTTGTAATTCTTGTCGAACAGATTGTCGGCTTCGAGGGTCACCGTTGCCGATTTGATGAAACCCAACGCCGAACTGGCCGGAATCCCGACCTCTAACGCCGCGTTGACGATACCGAAGGTCGCCAGCTTGGTGTTGCTCGTGATATTCATCGAATTATCGTAGATATACTGCGAGCCGGTGTAGGCATAGGACACGCGCGGCGTGAAGGTCACATCCCCCACATTACCCTTGTAATAGGCACCAACATTAAGCGTGGTGTCCGGCGTATAGGCGATCGGCACATTGTTGAACGTGCCGTTGCCATTCACATAATTGGTGAATTTGGCATCGACAATGCCCAGATTAACGAAGGTGTAAAGCCGGGGAATAGGCGAGGCGTCGGCAAAGATCGACAGTGCGCGATAACGTGACGAGCCAAAGGCGAGCAAGGCACCGCCGCTGGCCAGTGCCGTGGGTATGGTCTCATTGGTATAGTCAAGCTGGCTCAGCGTCACGTCAAGCGAAAGGTCAGTTGCGGGTCCGAGCCGGTTCTTGCGCATCTTGAAGCCAAGCTGATAATAATTGCCCTCTTCGAGTTTGACTGTTGCCGCCGGCAACGCAACATACGGGCCGGTGCCGCCGCCATTTTCAGGCTGCTTGAAGGTCCGTTCATAATTGCCGAACAGCGAGAGCCAGCTCAGCGCTTTCCAGTTCGCGCCAAAGGCAGGCTCAAGCCGCATCTCGGTTTTCGTTGCAGACGGAAAAAAGCTCAAATTTCCTCCAGGGTTGTAAAGCACGCCATTCGGAAACTCGCTAGCTTCGTCATGATAGAAATTGGTGTAATAGCCGACGAAGCGCACGCCCGGCGTGAGGGCAAGATTGCTGAAGGGCTTGAACACATCCTGGAGGAAGATCGCCGTATCAAGCTGCTCGAACACGTCACTGAAATAATTGCCGTTGGGGGCGAGCGCCGATCCGGTCAAGCCTGCCGGCGCCGGCACCGGCGAATTTACAAAGCCAAGCGCAGGATTGTAGAGCTGCTCGCGCGAATGGTAGCGACTGGCCTGAGCATACCCCCCGATGGTCAGCACATTATGGGGCAAGGTTATGTCAAACGAGAGCTTTTCCCCACCCACAAGGCTCGACGGCTGATTGGTTTCCACGCCGCTTTCGCTGCCTTGCACATAATCATGCAGCGTGGTGTAATGGAGGCGGCTTTCGTGGGTGATATAGGTGAGGCTGTGGAATTTGACGCTCGATGATACATCGGCGTTGACTTTGACATAGCCCATGATGATCGAGTTTGAGTCAAACTTGTAATTGACCGCGAGCGGCAGCGTGCTGAAAAACCCCGTGGTGGCCTGGCTGAACAGCGGCGCATTCTGCTGATAGCCAGCCTGTGTCACACCCGGGATGGGGGTTACCGGCGTCGCCAGTGGGCGATCCGCACCGCTGTGCGCGGTGTAAAAACCGATGCTGATGTCGCTGTGTGCAAACTGCTTGGTCGTTTTGATGTAGAGCGCATCGTTGTGGCTCGGGTTTTTGAAGCCATCGGGTGCATTCAAATAACTGTCAGCGCCGTTCAGCCCGCCAGCCGCAACCGTTTGCCAGCCTCCGACATCTCCGGTTTGCAGGCTTGCGGAGATATTCTTAGTCTGGAACGAGCCATACGTCGCTGCCACTTCACCACCCGCCTCAGCCGTGGGTTGCAACGGCGTAAACGCGAGGCCACCGCCGATATTGGTAAACCAGCGATCCGTGACTGCTCCCGGCCCATAGGTGGCGCCGATCGTCTGGATCAGCGAAGTTTGCGGCACCAGCGTGGCCTGCCACAAGCCGTTGCCGGGATTGCTCATCGGTACATCATCAAATGTCACGCCAACTGCGCCATTGTCCGGATTACCGCCCGAGAATCCGGCCCAGCCTACTTTAACGCCATCAATACTGATTGTGGTCTTCTGTGATCCGGTCGCGCCATAGCTCGACGTACTCACACCCGGCACCAGCGCCAACGCCTTGGCCGCGCCACCGACGACGGATACGGCGCGAATCTGGTCACGATCGAGCACTTTGTCGGTCTGGTCGGATTCAAACTCCTTGTCATGGCGTTCGCTGCGCGCTGTAACCACGATGTCGCCTTTCTCATTTGAAGACGCCGAATTGCCATTCGCGCTCTCCGGATTGGCCGCACAGACTGGCGAGAGCGCGACAAGGACGAGTGCACTGGCCGCCACACTCAGAGACATACGGGCTGAATTTGAAAACGACACAATGACACTCCCTTTAATACGAAAACGTTAATTCTGCGGTTCGAGGGCCGCGAATGGAGTATTATTATGACGTTACCATGGCATTATTGTGTCAATTTTGTTAATTTATTAATAATCTTAAAATTATTATGTGTTTGATCAAAATTATTTAAACGTGTTAATAAATTTTATTTACTACCCTTGATAGTTAAAGCCGCCACCCCCGCGCACTTGTTCATAATCCATAATTGATCTGCAACTTGAACTGCACAGGCGCGACCAGTTGCCCCGCTGTGCCCAGCGGGTTGGCAGCGGGTGAAGCGGCAGCATTAACATATTGAGCAATGGGGAACTCAATATCACCATAGATCGAGAGCCGTCGTGTCATCTGCACGCGCAGCCCCGGCGCGATCAATGCGCGCTGATAGCCCGAATCAAGCGGATCAGCATTGGCCCCGGTATCATGCGCACGCAACGAGCCGAGGAGCTGCACTGAGGGCGTGAATCGCATCACTCCGCGTGATGGTAGCGTGTAACTCACCCCAAGCGCGCCATCGAGTTCATTGCCCGGACGATAGCCTGCGCGTGCAGCCAATGCCATCTGGAATTGCGTCTGCACAAAATATTGCAGTCGGCCCAGTGTCCCGACATGATATCCCGTCACCTGTGCATCGGTGCTTCCTGTTCCGGGCAGAGTGTCTCGATCATAGATGCTGATGTTGCCATAGCGGTCCGTGGGGCTGGTCCACCGCCCGGTCGGCAGCTTGATGCCGATGCCAATCCCGGAAGACATATCCGGGGCAATGCCGGTATAGGTCAGGTTGAGGGTGGCGTCGCCAAAATCGGTAAGGGGCACAGTCTCGATTAACGGCACGCCGAGCCTATCCGCGCCTGTGGTTGTGAATTGGCGGTCAAAAACCGGCAACTCGCCCATCAGCGTCCAGGTTTGACTAAGCCGATATTCCGCACCAAGGGTGTGAAAGCTGGTCTCGATCCGCTTGTCTACATTATCATGCGGACTGGCGTCGTGACCAGCTATGCGGTTGTGGTTCTGATCCATAAAGGAAATCCGGTAAAAGACCGTAAGCCGGCTATCGGTGGCTTGTGGAATGTTGGTACCGTCACCCACATCAAATATGCCGCAGCCACAGGCACATGCCTGCGCCGGTGCAGATCTTAATAGGGCAAATATTACAACAAACAGTGCGGCTAATGACCGCGCGGCAGTCATACTCTTCGTCATTGTCTGAAATCCTTGATCCTGAACCATCCCATGGGTGCTGCGCAGACAGGCGCGCACGCCAACAGGGAATTACGGGTGTTGAGGTTCAGCCCAGGAAAGGCGGCGCCTGGGACGGTGGCGGCGGGGACGCAAGCCAATAGGACACGAGGTCTGGCAAGCTTTTGCTGCGCTGTGCCTGAGGTTCAAGCAGCGCCGAAAGAAGCGGGTTCGGGACAAGCGCAGCCAGCCCAGGGACGTGCGCCATCGCGAAGGCACAAGGGGCATGGTCGTGCCCGGGATCAGCGGGCTGGTGCTGATCGAGTTCTATGATGCTGTGCGCCGGGCCCGTGCCGGTGCAGAAGGCGATCTCAATCCCATGCCCTGTATTGACCGGCATCAGCCCGTCGCCCACCGCAACGCGCATCAGCAGCGCCAGCGCCAGAAAGACCACTGCGCCAACACGCCCCGCAGATGTATTGAGCCAATGCCGGATCATTGCCGCGCATTAACGGTGAGTCAGGCGAAAGTCCATATTTATGCCCGGTCGAGATGGGCCGCCCGTATTGATATTCATTTCATACGGTTTGAGTTGGCCCATTTCCGCCGGGTCAGGGATGCTCTTTCCAACCCTCGTTCGGCCATTTGAAGTTGGTGTAGGTTGCCGAAATACTAAACGCTAGTGCGGTAATTTGGTGCCACCAGCCAATCGGAATAAAAAGCGCATCTCCCGCTTCGAGTATAAGATCATGGAGACGGACCTCACATAAGCGAGGGTAGCGCGCCAAATCGTTGCCCGGCGATGTAAGATCACTGATCTCGCTAAAAACATGAATATCATTGTAGAGTTTTGGTGTTTCTGCCGGCGATGCCAGTATGACGCGCTTTGATCCCGTAATCTGCACCAGCAGATTGTTGGTCAGATCATGATGTAATGGTGTGAAGGTACCTTTCGGCCCGATCCACAGCATCGCCTCAGCACGGTCCGGTTCGTGGGTCAGAAGCTCGTCCAGCCGCCCGAGATCGTCTTTCAGTGGCGCAAGTGCGGCTTCGTTGGCCGCCGAATTATACGCTGTAATATAGGCATCATTGCCTAAATCCCGCGCTATCATATCCATATATGCGGCAAAGCCGATTTGTCGTGTATGTGAATCCTTGTGCCGTTCGAAAGTGGCGGCATCATTGCGTCCGCCCTGAAACGCGACGGTGGCATCTCCGAGTTTCTCCCTGAGATAGTGCGGCGACCATAATTTATGCGCAGGCCAGTCGCGCACGAGCCCACCTAAAATAACGGGGCGGCCGGGAGCAAAGAATTCATCCAGAAATGTCTCTTCCGAAATCTCTTCCACTCTGAAAATTCCGCTTGCTTCCGACGAAAGCGACCGCTGACGTTCTTGCGTTTCCAGTATCCATTCTAGCTTGGCCAATGCACGCGCGCTGCGGACGGGAGCAGAATTTACCGTCTCTTGCCCTGGCGCAGATCCTGCGATTTTCGCTTGTGTCATTGCGACAGCGGCACGGCCCGCCAAGTCGGGATTGGCAAATGATTTAACTTGCAGTTTGGAATGATGATCGGAGACCGGGCATTTCCCATCCGGTGTCAGGCCCCGATAATAGAGCTTCTGCCATTTATCGGCAGGCCTCGATGGAGGGTTGGCCCTGACTGCTTCCTGGAAAGCATTGCGCGACGCACTCCAGGCTTCGAACTGGGCTTTTAGCTCAGGCACCATATCTATTGATACAAATTCCGGATGAACGGCCATCACTGTATTTCGTTCAACCGGAAAGATGTGTGCAATTACTTCATTTTCTTCAAAGCGAACGATATGTTGTGGCCGCGTCAGTTTCCAGTTCATCGTGAAAGTGTAAGGTGCCCAGTCTGTTTCAATGATGCCTGTAAGAGGTGACGCACCGTCCTTGAAACTGTTTGGAGGGCCGGAGACGTAGAGATTCCAGCCTGGCTCGGTTCGGAACAAGCCCTGTATATGGATAGTAAACGTGCCCTGGCCGAACAGCGCGACTGGGGCTTCATCGGGTTTTGTGCCTTCGTCCGGCCGCACGCTGACATCGTTTACATTCTGGCCGCCATTCCACTCCACTTCAAAACCACAAGGACTTAGTATCTCCCAGCCATGTGCATTGGCGATGGCGAGTGGCAGACAACGATAGGGGAATGATTCGGGTGCCTCGTCCATCCATCTCCTGGCCGTTTGTGCTGGGCGAATGCGGGGTTCCCATCCCGGATATAGGTAGCATTTAAGGTTCATGTCAGAGCTTATTTCGTCCTGTTTTTTTCATTTGACAAGTCATGGAAAGCAATAGTACTTACACTTGGCCAATATTGTTTCTTAGTCATGCGTTGTCATTGGCTTTGGATTTACTGCGTTTAGCGAGGGAAGCGGCACTTGATCGTTTACCCATTGCATAATGGGGTAAGAAATATGGCTGGAACAAAAACACTCGTCTCTAATTTGGTCGCTCTTACAGCAATATCCTCGATAACTGTAGCGCCGGTTATAGCCAAATCATCACCGCAGCCCAGCCATTCAACTTCAGCCAAGCATAAAGCCAGACATCGCCGTAAATTGCACCTCGGCGGCAGCATGATTCTGCCCGAAATTCTTCTGGGCGGTATTGCTGCGGGAAGCGCAGTCTATGCCATAAGCAATTCTTCCTCTACTCCGACGCCAACTCCGACTCCGACGCCCACGCCGACTCCGACGCCAACGCCGACTCCAACACCGACTCCGACGCCCACGCCGACACCGACGCCCACGCCGACTCCGACGCCAACGCCGACACCGACGCCCACGCCGACTCCAACACCGACGCCCACGCCGACACCGACGCCCACGCCCACGCCGA
>JAGWQR010000306.1 GCA_028869975.1 Alphaproteobacteria bacterium
GAACCGCAACACCGTCCGTAATCGGCCAATTGCAAACCGCAACATTTGTCAATCCGCAGGGCTTGCAAGATGTCGGCAACAACATGCTGACGGCGACGGCTGCCTCTGGCGCGCCGCAGGTTGGTCAGCCTGGCACGAGTAATAATGGCCTGCTTCAGGCAGGAACTCTTGAGGCCTCCAACGTTAATGTTGTGCAGGAATTGGTCGATATGATCGAAACCCAGCGTGCCTATGAGGTCAATTCCAAAATGATCCAGGCCACAGATGATATGATGAAAAATGCCAACCAGCAGATTTAAGCCCCTGAGCCTTGGCCTTGGCCTGCTTGCGGCCAGTGTGCAGGCGCATCGCCCACCGCAGGATCCGCAGGAATTCGCCACCACGCTGGCCAGCGAAGCCGTCGTGCCGCCCGCCAATGGCGGCATCTTCCAGCCCGGTTATTATGCGCCGCTGACCTCGGGGCCGCACGCCAGCCGGATTGGTGATCTGGTGACCATCAATCTGGTGGAATCGACCAATGCCTTCAAAACCAACTCGGCAACAATGGCGCGCACCGGCAGTCTGAGTCTGGCTGTGCCTGCGATGGGGACATTGCCGCTGTCCAGCCCCAACGGACTGGCGATCAGCGGCAATCATAATTTTCAGGGTCAGGGTAATGCCGCGCAATCGAATGCACTGACAGGTTCGATCACTGTCGCCATTGCCAAAATATACGCCAATGGCACCTTTCTGGTGCGCGGAGAGAAGCATATCACGATCAACCGTGGAGACGAGACCATCGAAATCTCCGGCCTGATTCGCGCGGCTGATCTCGATGCCAGCAACCAGATCGAGTCAACCCGCGTCGCTAACGCTGTCATCAAGTAT
This sequence comes from Alphaproteobacteria bacterium, assembly GCA_028869975.1. Classification (GTDB taxonomy): domain Bacteria; phylum Pseudomonadota; class Alphaproteobacteria; order Sphingomonadales; family Sphingomonadaceae; genus JAGWQR01. Next base: position 868 of record JAGWQR010000306.1, read on the forward strand.
TTCGGCAAGGGTGAAATTGCGCGTGCGAGCAAACAGGGCTGGCTCCAGCGTTTCTTCAGCGCGATAAGTCCGTTCTGATGCGTTGGTGGCTCAACTTCGCGCTGACCCTGAGCCTGTTGGGTGGCTGCGCGCCCGCCTGGGCTGAGCGGATCAAGGATATGGGCAACTACCAGGGGCTACGCGCCAACCAGCTCACCGGCTATGGGATTGTGGTCGGACTACCCGGAACCGGCGATGACAATCTCGATTATACCGTGCAGGGAATGAAAGGCGCCATTTCGCGCTTTGGCCTAACGCTGCCGCCTGGCATCAATCCAGCACTTAAAAATGCCGCCGCCGTGGTACTGACCACAGATCTGCCGCCATTTGCGAAATCAGGCCAGCGCCTTGACGTCACCGTATCCGCTCTCGGCAAGGCCAAGAGCCTGCGTGGCGGCACGTTGCTGATGGCTCCGCTTTATGGTGTCGACAGCCAGATATACGCGATGGCACAGGGCAATCTGGTTGTTGGAGGGCTGGGCGTAGATGCGGCGGATGGCTCCAAGATTACGATCAATATCCCGTCTGCCGGTCGCATTGACGGTGGTGCAACGGTCGAGAAAAGTGTTGATACCGGCATCGGGCAGGGGAATTATCTTTACTTCAATCTGAATGAGCAGGATGTCACCAACAGTATCCGGGTTGCCCAGACAATCAATGCGACGCTTGGGGCCAACACAGCGATAGCGGAGGATGGGGTGACCGTTCGTATTGCCGCGCCGCCCGGTATGCCCGCGCGTATCGCCATGATGAGTCTGATCGATGATCTGACGTTTGTGCCTGCCGAGCCGCCGGCACGCGTGATTGTCAATGCGCGCACGGGAACGGTTGTCATCAACGGCGCTGTGAAAATAGGGCCGGCCGCAGTCACGCACGGAAAATTGACCCTGCGCGTGAATGAAAAACCGCAGATTATCCAGCCGGCGCCGTTCAGCAAGGGGCAAACTGCCGTACAGCCCTCAAGCCAGATTACCATCGAGGAGGATAACAAGCGCACCTTCCTGGTGCCGCGCATGGTGTCGCTGGGGGCAATCGTCAAAGGCCTGAACCAGATCGGCGCCTCTCCTGGCGACCTGCTGGCCATCCTTGAAGCACTCAAACAGGCTGGTGCGCTGTCTGCGGAGGTCATCGTCATATGAGCACGGTCAATGTTCAGGCAGTGACAAGTACGCCTGCTCCGGCCACGCAAAATGGTGCGGCCCCACCTGCCAAACTGAAGACGGCGGCGCAGGCGTTTGAGGCGATCTTCATGCGCGAGCTACTCAAATCAGCGCGTGACGCCAAACTCGGCGATGATATTTTTGGTTCGAAGGCTACCGATAATTTTCAGGAAATGGCGGATGCGCAATATGCCGACATCATGGCGAAACAAGGCCAGTTCGGCATTGCCCAAATGCTTGTGAAGCAATTCCAGGGAAAAGGAGGCTAAAATGTCAGACATCACCTCAATCGCGCTGTCTGGGCTGAATGCCTACTCCAAAGCGATGACGACGATTGCCGATAATGTGGCGAATGCCAACACGCCGGGCTACGTGACACAGAATACGCAGATCAGCGAAATGCCGGGTTCCACCGCGTCGCCGCTCTATGACCAGACTGCCAATCCCTCAGGTGCGCTGGTCACGGGGGTAACCCGGTCAATTTCGTCATGGTTGCAGGACAGTGCGCGCAATGCGGCGAGCGATAATGGTTCGGCGTCGGCGCTCTCAACCTGGATGCAGACAAGCGAGGCGCAACTCGGGACATCGGCTTCAAACATTGCGGCAAATCTGACCAGTTTTTTCAATGCGGCCGATCAGCTTTCGTCCAGCCCCAGCGATACGGCTTTGCGGCAGTCCTTTTTGGCCGCGACCAGTGCCGTTGCGACATCCTTCAACAGCACGGCGCAAGCGCTTAGTCAGACCTCAACCAATCTGAGCGCAGCCGCGCAGGGGAGCGTGAGCACCCTCAATACTGACTTGAGCACGCTGGCCAGTGTCAACCAGGGGCTGCTGCGCGCCCAGCCTAATACGGCAGGCGCAAACCAGCTCCTCAACCAGCGTGACGCTGCGCTTCAGGATCTTTCGAGCCAGATCGGTATCACAGTACAATATGGGGCAGCCGGTGATGTGAGTGTATCTACCGCCGGTTCTCCGTCGGCATCATTGCTCAGCGGATCGACGCTCAACCCGGTGGCTCTGACTACGTCCGCCTCCGGCACATTGTCTTTCAGTGTGGGTGGAACCAGTATTGATCCAGGGTCAGGGGCACTGGCGGGCCTTAAAAGTGCTGCGCTTGACCTTTCCGTGCGGCGGGCGATGCTCGATCAGGTGGCAACACAGTTTGGCAGCGCGGTCAATGCTTTGCAGGTATCCGGCACCGATGCCAATGGGAATGCGGGCACACCACTCTATGATGTAAGCGGGGGCACGGCAGCCAAGATCAGCGCGCTGCCGGTTACAACCGCTCAAGTCGCGGCGGCGGGTTCGGGCGTGGCCAATGGCACGATGCTGGCTTATGCCGGATTGAGAGGCGCAAATGGTGCAGAATCGGGCTGGGCGTCGATTGTCTCCAGCCAGAGCCAGGCCACCGCATCAGCCAACGCGCAGGCCAGCGCTGCGGCGAGCGTTTTCGATTCGGCGCAGCAAGCCGTTTCGGGGAGTGCCAGCGTCAATCTCAATCAGCAAGCCGGGCAACTTCTGCAATATCAGCAGGCGTATCAGGCTTCGGCCAAGGTTTTGCAGGTGGCGCATGACATTTTCCAGAGCCTCTATAACATTCAGTAGGGAGGGGTGAATGATAAACAGCGTTTCCAGCCCCATTCAGCGTGAAATCGCCCAGCAATCGGCAATTTCGAACAATATCACGCAACTCCAGACGCAAATTGCTACCGGCAAGAAGCTCCAGTCAGCTTCAGATGATCCGGTCGCCAGCGCGCGTGTGGCACAAATTGCCATGGAACAGGCCAATAACACGGCCTGGGGATCAAATATTTCGACAGCAACCGCGCTCAATACGCAGGCAAGCTCGACGATGCAGTCGATATCCGGTTTGATGTCGCAGGCGCAATCGCTGATTATACAGGCGTCGAACGGTACCCTTTCCAGCAGCAACCAATCGACAATTGCGGGGCAACTCAACAGTATTTCAAGCCAGTTGACCAACCTTGAGCAGACAACGGATTCGACTGGACAGCCGCTGTTTTCAACCGGATCAGCCCTGCAGATGCGCTTTTCGGCGCAGGATGTGTTTGCCCCTGTACCCTCGCGAGCCGACACGCTCATGGTGGGTGGGACATTGCTGTCTACGCTTGTTTCCAACGCGGCGAGCGCGGTCTCATCAGGGAATGGCACGCAAATCGCGACGTCGCTGAGCGCGGTACAGTCGGGAGTGACACAGGCTTCGAATGCCCTGGGGCTGATCGGGGATGCCGGTAGCCGGCTGCAAAATCTCCAGAACCAGCAGGCCAGCCAGACGACGGCGATTGCGGCCGAACGCTCAACACTGGAAGATACAGATTTTACCAGCGCCATCGCCTCGCTCAATCAGCAGATGCTTACATTGCAAGCGGCTCAGGCGGCATTCGCCAAGATTAACGCGACCACATTATTTAATCTGCTGAACTGAAAAATGGCTAAATAAAGCCATGAATCTGACGTTAATCATAGTACCAGCCCCCGACTGGTGCATCAGCAGGAAGGCATAGCGTGTATCAGTTGATCGGTATTGTGGTGCTTATTGCCTTTGTGTTTGGCGGTTTTGTCATCACGGGCGGCAATCTCAAGCCAATTCTAGAGGCACTGCCGCACGAAATGCTGATTATCGGCGGGGCCGGCATTGCCTCACTCATCATCGGTAACTCGTTGAAGGAACTCAAAGGGCTGGGTGGGGGACTGAAGCAGGTATTCGCCGGATCAAAATATACGAAAAAAGAGTATCTCGATTGTATCATGCTCACATCACGGCTGATGAAAATGCTGCGC
>JAGWQR010000307.1 GCA_028869975.1 Alphaproteobacteria bacterium
CCGCAATGCCCGCTTGGGGGGCAATATCCGCCCAGACATCGCGCGCGCGCCGTGCCAGCGGCCAGACCTTGTGGCGTTCCTGTCCGGTCACCGTCACGAAGCCGAAATTGCGGATCGAGGCATTGTTGGCGCGGGTATCCCGCTCGATCACCACCACGTGCTTGCCCCGGGCGGCAGCGGTATAGGCGCAGGCGAGGCCGATAATCCCGCTGCCGACGATGGCCAGGTCATAGGGTCGCATGGTCAGTTCTCCCGCGTTCGTTCAACAGCGCAACAACCATGCACAGCGCGACCATGGCGGCAATTGCATAGCAGGCGGCGATGTAGAAATTGAGCCAGGCAAGCTTTGGGGCACCAAAGCTGCGATAGAGCAGCAGCGCAACGCTCGCCGCATAGCCCGCCGCATCGCCGATATAGATCAGGAACCCGGCATTGCCTGGCTTGCCGAACAGCGCGATCATCCGGTCAAACAGCATCGCGTTGAATGGGGTGTAGGCAAGGTAGAGCCCCAGTCCGGACAGGATCATCCAGGCGAGCGGGCCCAGCATCCCCGCCTGAAAGGCGAAGGTTGACCCCGCCAGCAGCGCCATCCCGGCCATAATCACCGCATTCATGATCGCCAACGCCCTGCGGTTGTTGCGCACCACCACAATCGCCCCAATCGTCACCAGCACGATCGCCCCAATCGGCAGTTCGCTCGCGCTGAACAAGGCCGGATCATGCGCATAGCCCATTGCGGCCCAGAGTTCGGCAGCGAAATTATCCCGAAAATCCCGCAGAGCGCTCACCAGCAGATAGGCGAGCACCAGCACGATAAGCAGCAGGCCATGCGCCTTGACGAGCGCCGCGCGTTCGCCCGCATTCATCGGTACGCGGGGGGTGCGCGCCGCTTCATCGCCCGCATCGGGCGGCGGCAGTTGCTCCAGCAGCCAGACCGAGGCGAACAGCAGCGGGAAGAACAAAGCACCGGTCGCAGCAGGCATCCAGAATTCGCTCACGCCCTGGAGCAGCAGCCAGCCGCCGACCGATTTGACCACGCCCGACGACACAATGAAGCTCGCACACAGCATCGCGCCGAGCAGATCGGATGTGCGCCGCCCTTCGAGATAGCTGAACACCAGCCCCCAGATCAGCCCCAGCGGAAAGCCGTTGAGCAGCAGGAAGGCGATGTTCCAAGGCGCGGGCACCAGCGCGAAACCAATCAACGCCACCCAGGCGAGCATAATCAGCGCGATGATGGTGAGGCCGCGCCGCGCCCGCCCCATCTCCGCGATGACCTTGATCCCCACCGCTTTGGAAAGCGCATAGCCGAGCACCTGCGCAATGAGCAGCGCCGACTTGTAGCCGAGCGTATAATCCCAGCCCGCCACCTGCGCGTACTGCGCCGCGCCAATCGGCTTGCGGAAGGCATACATCGAGAAATAGGCGCTGAATGCCGCGAGACCTGCCACCAGGCTGAACAGGGCGGGCCGCTGCGCCTGTAGCGAATCCCATCCTTTTAGCGCACTGCGCTGGCCAATCTGAGCAGTATCCATCCCGCAACGCTATGCGCCAATCAAGACAGGTTGATGACAGCGCGAAACGACTCACACTGTCACAAATTCCACATCAAAATGACATGGCTCTGTCACCAAACTGACATCACAGTTTCATGAAGCGCGGTTAGCGGGCGACCAACACCCCCATTCGGGTGGCCATCGCGAGCATGGAGGAATCAAAATATGCGCGGTAAAAATCTGACCAAATCTTTTCTGGCGGCGTCGAGCGCGCTGACCGCCCTGATCGGAGCCAGCGCGGCGTTCGCGCAAGACAGCGCCCCCGTGTCGGCCACAGCCGATCAAGCCACCGACATTGTTGTCACTGCGCAGCGTCGTAACGAGAAACTGAGCGATGTGCCGCTGACGGTGCAGGCGATTTCCGGCCAGGAACTGACGCAGCTCAACGCCACCAGTTTTTCTGATCTGCTCAAATACACGCCCAACGTCACCTTCGGCAATAACGGCCCCGGCCAGGGCGCCATCTTCATCCGTGGGCTTTCCGCCGGATTTGCGGGTAACCAGTCGTCCGGCACCATCGCGCAATTCCCCAACGTAGCGCTGTTTGTTGATGAGCAGTCGATGCAATTCCCCGCGCGCAACGCCGATGTCTATCTGGTCGACATGCAGCGGGTCGAGGTGCTGGAAGGGCCGCAGGGTACACTGTTTGGCGGCTCGGCGGAAGCGGGCGCGGTGCGCTACATCACCAACAAGCCCGACACGCACAAGATTGAAGGCGATGTCGAGGGCACCTTCGGCGGCACCGCGCATGGCGGCAGCAATTATGCGATGACCGGGGTCATCAACCTGCCGATTATTCAGGACAAGCTGGCGGTGCGCCTGGTCGCTTATGGCGATCACCAAGGCGGCTATATCACCAATGTGCTCAGCAACTTCAGCCATTCCAACTATGATCCGGGGATCATCAGCAACGGTCTCGGCGTGCAGCCGACGCGCGCTGGCGGGGCTTACACCTGCCCCAACCAGCAGGCACCGGGGCCGGTTTCGGGAGCCTTCCCGAACGGGATTTGCGCTCCGGCCGCCACGGCGCAATATAGTAACGCAACGCTTGCCGGGCCGAACAGCAATCCGGTTGAGTATTCGGGGTTCCGGGGCGCGCTCAAATATGACATCGCGCCCGACTGGGATCTGCTGATTTCCGAGAGCTATCAGAGCCTTGATGCGCAAGGGCTTTCGACCAGCTATCCCGTGGGCTCGGATTTTCAGACGCTAGGCCCGCTTGAAAACACCGTTTTTGTGCCCACCTATAACCTTGACCGCTACTGGAACACGGCCTGGACAATCAACGGCAAGATCGGCGATCTCAAGCTGATCTACACCGGTGGTTACACCACCCGCCACATCGATCAGCAGAATGATTACACCAACTATTCGCGTACCGGCTCGGGCGTTTATTATACTTGCGTGGGTGGCGGCACCGGCTGGGGCGGCAATGCGCAATGCTATTCACCCCTCACCTACTGGCATGACACGATCCGCAATACCCACCAGAGCCATGAATTCCGGATCAGCACACCTTCCGACAAGCGCATCCGCTTCATCGGTGGCGCTTATTGGGAACGGTTCAAGATTCAGGATAATATGAATTTTGAATATAAGACGATCCCGTCGTGCACGCCGCAAAATCTGGCGATTGCGCAGGCGGGTGGCCCGATCTGCGTGGCCAATGTTGCGCCCAACCCGGCCTCGACCTCGAATGATCCGAGCGTTCGCGACAATAATGACGGCTTTGGTGAAGACACGCAGCGCGGCTATGACCAGCTCGCCTTCTTCGGTTCGGCCGATTTTGACATCATCCCGAAGGTACTCACCATCTCGGGCGGCACCCGCTACTATAAATACACCGAATATGAAGTCGGCTCGCAATATGGCACCTCAACGGCGTGCCAGAATATCCTCAACGGCACCGGCTGTTTCGGATCGGTCAATATCGACGCGCATAACGACCATGTCACCTATACTGGTTTCAAGAGCCGGGGTGAGATCACATGGCATTTCAAGCCGCACAGCCTGGCTTATTTCCTGTTCAGCCAGGGCTTCCGGCCTGGCGGTTTCAACCGCAGCTTCAACAATGTGGCTCCGGTTGGGGTGGATGCGGCGGGCAATGTGCTCGCCATTGGCGCGACAGGTGTGGTGAGCAAGGTCAACCAGTATCAGAAACCCAATTCTTACGCGCCTGATTCGCTGGATAATTTCGAGGCCGGGCTCAAGACCGAATTGCTCAACCACAAATTGCAGCTCAACTTCTCGGCCTATCTGATGAACTGGCGCAATGTGCAGCTCAACTTCTACAA
>JAGWQR010000308.1 GCA_028869975.1 Alphaproteobacteria bacterium
CTGCCCGGTCGCGCCTTGGATATAGAGCGGATTGAAGCGCATCGGCCCGCCTTCCGCCAGAGCGTGCGCGGCATTGGCCGCAATCGTGTTCGGCAGTCCAATTACAAAGGAGGCGAAGGTAAATTTAGGGTTGAGTCGCGATCGGTTGGCCGTCACCGGTTTTGATACTTCGCGCCTCTGATCGGTAGCATGTCCTTCTGCCGCGCCAGCCTCAACCGCATAAGTACCCACCGAAGCAGACACTTCAACCCGCACGCCACTTACACTTGGCATGAAATGCCGCCAGGTCAGCGAAAGCCGGTCCAGATAATGCGAACGGACCCAGCTCGCCATGAAGGCTGATGGGAGAGCAAGTCGGACAACGCCATCGACCTCGCAATAGCCAAGTAACGCTGCAGGCTTGAGCCATTGATCATAACCACGAGCACCGATATCCGCGCGCAGGCTGGCACGCACTTGAGACCAGATTTGAGCCAGATACGCCACATTCTCTGGCGAAATCTTACCCAAGTCTTTCGTCTCGTCGTCCATTTGCACCCCGTCTCCAACCATCGTCAAGAGGTTACCCCACACCCTGCATGCACGCCGAGCGCACACAGGCCCGAGCGTATTTACCATACACTGAGATTGTTGCACCGACTGAGTCGCACGGCGCATCCCGGCTTGAACAGTGCGCAGGTTGAGCGGGCATGACAAGAGGAAACGATGTCAAAAAAAAGAAATAAATTGGCTTGACTCGAGTGAACCGCACAAACGCGTCATGAGACTGCTAAGTGGTTGTAAAATATAGGAAAATTTGAAAATGCTGCACTGCAAGGACTTGCGAATCACTGGAATATGGCAACATTGATGCACAATTTTGTCACAATGCAAAACAGGCGCGGAAACGCGCCTGAAATGCTTGGAATTAGAGCAAAAAAGCTCAGCCGAGTGCTGCGACAGCCTTAGTCAGGCGCGCAAATTTGCGCGACGCAGTATTCTTGTGGAGCACGCCACGCGCAACCCCGCGCGCCATCTCCGGCTGCGCAGCCAGAAGCGCTGCTGTCGCTTCAGCCTTGTTACCGGATTCAAGCGCACCCTCCACCTTTTTGATGAAAGTACGGATACGGCTCATCCGGTTGGTATTGATCGCCGTCCTGCTCGCGTTGCGACGGATGCGCTTTTTGGCCTGGGGCGTATTCGCCATGTCTTGTTTAACCTCGGTAAAAAAACGTTTGAAAGCGCTTGTCGGCGCTCAATGAGCGGACGCCCTTATGCGCGCACGCAAGATTCGTCAAGCGTTTAGAGCTGGCAGTGCGCGCAGAAAAAGGTCGAACGCCCCGAATCGACGCGGCGCAGCACAGTTCCGCCACACGGGCATGCCTCGCCTTCGCGTCCATAGACGCGCCATTGCTTGAAGAAATAGCCGAGTTCTCCATCTGGCGAAGTATAATCACGCAAGGTCGAGCCACCCGCCGCAATCGCGCTGGTGAGCACATTCCGAATCGCGCGGGTCAGTCCTACCATCTCGGCTTTGCTCAGTGAACCGCCCGCCCGTCGCGGTGCGATCCGCGCGATATTGAGCGCC
>JAGWQR010000309.1 GCA_028869975.1 Alphaproteobacteria bacterium
CATCACCTCGCCGCCGCCGAGATAAGCGACCGGATTGGCGGGGTTACCGAGCAGTTCTGCGCTCATCGTGGCCCAGGCGCTCGCCCCAGCCAACCAGTTGCGCTGCAATTCATATGCATTATAGAGCATAAAGCCGCCCTGCCTGTAATTCTGTTTGTCGAATCACCTGTTAGGCGCAATTGCCCTCGTGTTGCAATGCACAATCGTGTCAGTAAGTCATAATGTGCATATTGAGGCGGGCGCGCAGCACTGCTAGGGCGCTGTCATGGCCGACATATCCAGCGAAATCGAAGCGCCTGTGGTCAACCAAGCGCGCAAGCCCCGTCCCAAATTAGACAGCTTGAACATGGTGTGGGCGCTGACGCTCCATTATCCGCTGCGCTGTGGTGCGGCGCTCATCGCGTTGTTCGTTTCGTCGGGCGCGATGGTGGCGCTGTCCTGGGGATTGAAAAATGTGATCGACAAGGGATTTGGCGGGGGTGCGCACAGCGGCCACTGGTTCCTGATCCTGTTCGGGATTGTGGCTACGCTGGCCTGCTCGACGGCGATTCGCTTCTATAATGTGTCCTGGCTCGGCGAGCGGGTGGTGGCGGACATCCGCATTGCGGTGCAGACTAATCTGCTGCGCCTGTCGCCCAGTTATTTTGAAGAGAACCGGCCGTCGGAAATTGCCTCACGCTTGACGGCGGATACCACGATGATCGAGCGGGTGGTCAGCACCAGCGTCTCAATTGCGTTACGCAATTTTTTGATTGCGGTGCTTGGCGTAGCCTATATCATCTATCTTGATCCCAAACTCGCGCTTATTGTGCTCGTCGCGATTCCGGTCATCATCCTGCCGATTGTCTATATTTCACGCAAACTGCGCGGGATTGCAAAGGCGAGCCAGGACAGTATTGCGCATGTCGGCAGCACGGTGAGCGAGGTGCTCGGTGCGATGAAAATCGTGCAAGCCTTCGGGCAGGAAAATCGCGAAGCAGGGCGCTTTAGATCAGCCGCCGAAGAGGCGTTTGGTCGCGCACGCCGCCGCGTTGGGGTGCGCGCCTTCATGACGCTCCAGATCATGTTCACCATGTTCGGCGCGCTGGTGGGGGTGATGTGGGAGGCGGGGCAGGACTATCTCCACCACCAGATCACCGGTGGTGATATTGCGGCATTTCTGCTCACCGGGGGGATTGTGGCGGGGGCGTTCGGCGCTTTGAGCGACGTTTATGGTGATATGGTGCAGGGGGCGGGGGCCGCCGCGCGCTTGAATGAATTGCTCGCCGAACAGCCGGGGATTGCCGCCCCTCCGCACCCTCAAGCCCTGCCTGAGCCGCCGCAGGGGCGCGTGACATTCGCGAATGTCACTTTCCGCTACCCGACACGGCCCGATGTGGCGGCGCTGCATGACTTTTCGCTCGATGTGAAACCGGGCGAGGCGCTCGCAGTGGTCGGGCCGTCGGGTGCGGGCAAATCAACCTTGTTCCAGCTCATCCAGCGTTTTTACGATCCGCAGGCGGGGCAGGTGAGCGTGGACGGCGTGCACCTGCCGGATGCCGATCCGGCGCAGGTGCGCGAGCGCCTGGCGATGGTGCCGCAGGAGACGATCATCTTTGCAGCCTCGGCGCGCGAAAATTTAAGCTACGGGCGTCCCGGCGCGGATGATGCGGCGCTCTGGGCGGCGGCCGAAGCGGCCAATGCCGCCGAATTTCTGCGCGCTCTCCCGCATGGGCTTGATACTTTTCTGGGAGAAGGCGGGGCGCGCCTCTCGGGCGGGCAGCGGCAGCGGCTGGCGATTGCGCGCGCGATTTTGCGTGACGCCCCAATTCTGCTGCTCGATGAGGCAACGTCGGCGCTCGATGCCGAGAGCGAGCGGCTGGTGCAGGATGCGCTTGATCATCTGCTGCGCGGCCGCACCTCTATCGTGATTGCGCACCGGCTGGCCACTGTGCGCGCGGCGGACCGGATCATCGTGATGGATCAGGGCCGCATCGTCGAGCAAGGCCGCCATGAGGATCTGGCGGCGGCGAACGGCCTTTATGCCCGGCTTGCCCACCTGCAATTTGATGCATGAAACCTGTTGATGACGTCGATGTTGCAATGATGCTGTTATAAATGTGTCACATCCCTGTCATATTTGCTGCCTAATACGGGATCATGCCACGGGGTCGTCCGCTGGCGGATGGAGGTATTCTATAATGTTCAAACGATTCGCAGGCGCCTTGAGCGCCACTATGTGCGCAACCATGCTTGTGTCGGCGGCTCATGCGGGCGATGTCACCGGTGCCGGTTCAACTTTTGTCGAGCCGATCGTGAAAACCTGGGCAGAAGCTTATAGCAGCAAGACCGGGGATCATATTAATTACCAGGGCATTGGCTCATCGGGCGGTATCACCGCCATCAAAGGCAAAACTGTTGATTTTGCAGGAACGGACAAGCCGCTCACCGCCGCAGACCAGCAGGCTTCGGGGCTATACATGTTCCCGGTCATTATTGGTGGCGTCGTGCCCATCGTCAACATTCCGGGCGTTCGTCCCAACCAGATGCGCCTGACCGGGCCGGTTCTGGCCGATATTTATGAGGGCAAGATCCGCAACTGGGATGATGCGCGGATTGCGCATTACAATCCGGGAATGCACCTGCCCAATATGCCGATTACAGTCGTGCATCGTTCGGATGGCTCGGGTACTACTTTCATTTTCTCCAGCTATCTCTCCAAAGTCAGCCAGTCATGGAAAGTGCGCGTTGGTGGCAATGATTCGGTCAACTGGCCTGTTGGCGTTGGCGGCAAGGGCAATCCTGGCGTTTCCGCTGTCGTGAAGCAGACCACAGGCGCGATCGGTTATGTTGAATACTGGTTTGCGGTACAAAACCACGAAAATTCAACGCAGATGGCCTCGCATGACCGGGTTTTCCTTTATCCGAAAGCGTCGAACTTTGCCGGTGCGGCGAGCCATGCCAACTGGACAGGTACGCCGGGCAATGCGGTGATGCTGCTCGACGAGCCGGGGCCGACTTCCTGGCCGATCTCAGGCGCAAGCTTCATTCTTGTTGATAAGGATATTGCTGACGCGAACAAGGGCGCAACGATCCTGAAATTCTTTGACTGGTCGTTCAAGAATGGCGGGGCCATGGCTGCGGCCAAGGATTATGTGCCCCTGCCGGCCAATGTGACGGCAATGATCCGCAAGCAGTGGGCGGCGGAAGTGAAATCGGGTGGTAATTCGGTTTACGTTGCACACTAAATAGGTTTGTTCGGGGTTTGGCCTCTTTAGGCTGAACCCCGAAGCCGCTATGGGCAGCGCTATGGGCAGTCAGACAATGGGTTTGGGGTCGGTCGATGCCACGGCGCGGATAAATCGTGGCTCGTGGGGCGAATCTCTGTTCCGTTCGGCCTGCTTTGGCGCGGCGACATTTCTGCTGGTTGCTCTGGGTGGCATCATGCTTGCGCTGTTTGTGGGGGGGTGGCCGGCGTTCCACAAATTTGGCTTCGGCTTCTTTTTCAGCACGGCGTGGGACGTCAATAATGATGTCTATGGCGCGGCTGTCCCGATCTTCGGGACGATTGCCTCCGCCTTGATTTCGCTCATGATTGCGCTGCCCCTTGCCATCGGCGTGGCCGTGTTTCTCACCGAATTCTGCCCGCGTGTGCTGGCGCAGCCGATTTCAACCGTGATCGATCTGCTCGCGGGCATTCCCTCGATCGTATACGGCATGTGGGGCTTCTTCGTGTTTGCACCGCTGATCGCGAATCATATCCAGCTTCCGCTGGAGAGCGCCTTTGATCCGGACAGTTTCTGGGGGAAATTCTTTGCCGGCGTGCCCAATGGCAATCTGCTGATCGCTTCGGTGGTGCTGGCGATCATGATTCTGCCTTATATGTCTTCGGTTTTTCGCGAGTTGATGCTTTCGGTGCCGGCCAGCGTGCGTGAAGCCGCATATGGCCTGGGCTGCACAACGTTCGAGGTCGTGCGTTCGGTGATGCTGCCGTATATCCGGCGCGGAATGATCGGCGGCACGATGCTGGGGCTGGGGCGTGCGCTGGGTGAGACGATGGCGGTGACCTTTGTGATCGGCAATGCGCACAATTTTCCATCCTCGCTGTTTGATGCCACCTCGACAATCGCTTCCACCATCGCAAATGAATTTGCCGAAGCATCGGGTATGCGCGCGGCCGCACTGATCGCGATGGGGCTTGTGCTGTTCCTCATTACATTTGTTGTGCTTGCGATTGCGCGGCTCCTGCTCCGTAGTCAGAAGTTTTGAGAGGGATGCAATGAACCGCGCACTTCGCCGTCGCCTTGCCAATTATATTTTTGTTGGCGCCTGTCTGCTGGCAACGGGGCTTGCGGTGTTATCGCTCACCTCGTTGTTTATATCCCTGTTCTGGAACGGCTTTTCAGGGCTCAACATGTTGACTTTGACCAAGGACTCGGGTCTGATTGCTGCTCAGGACCCTAATGGCCCGCAGCTTGGCGGTCTTTATGACGGGATTGTCGGCTCGCTTGTGATGAGCATTCTTGCTATGGTGGCGGCGCTGTTCATTGGCATTTTTGCAGGCACCTGGCTGGCCGAATATGCGGGTGAATCACATACTGGCAATATTATTCGCTTTCTCAATGACGTGCTCCTGTCAGCCCCTTCGATTCTGGTCGGGCTTGCGGTTTATACCTATATTTTCATTGTGATGACCTGGCACAATACGCCCCAATACACCTATTCGGGATTGGCTGGGGCGGCGGCGCTCGCGATTCTGGCGCTGCCTGTGATTGTCCGCACCACTGAGGACATGCTCCTGCTTCAGCCGGCCCAGTTGCGTGAAGCTGGGGTGGCCCTTGGGGCCTCGCGGGGGCTGGTGATCCGGCAGATTATATGGCGCGCGGCGCGCACGGGATTGCTCACCGGCGGCCTGCTGGCCTTTGCCCGCATCAGCGGCGAGACCGCGCCCTTGCTCTTTACCGCCTTTGGCAATGGCCAGAGCATCGCGCTGCGGCATTTCATCTCGGGGATTGCTGATAAAACCTCGGCGCTGCCCTTGCTCATCAATTCGCTCTATCAAAGCCCGCTGACGGTCAATTTTGCCTGGACAGCGGCGCTGCTGATTTCGCTGGCCGTATTGGCCGTCAACATTCTGGGGCGGTTTCTTGCCCGGGGGAGCCGCCATTCATGACCATGAACGAACCCTTGTCATCCGCGTCCAGCTGCGACGATGAACCGCAATATATGGCTCCGCCGCCCGAGGAGAATATCGTCCTGCGCGCGCGCAAGCTCAATTTCTATTATGGCACCAGTCAGGCGCTGCACGAAGTTGACCTGCCGGTGGAAAAGAACAAGGTGACGGCGCTCATCGGCCCTTCGGGCTGCGGCAAATCAACGCTGCTGCGCGCGCTCAACCAGATTTATGCGCTCTACCCCAAGCAACGCGCCGAGGGCGAGATCATCTTTGACGGGCAGGATGTTCTGGGCGGCAAGGTGCGCGTTGATAGTTTGCGCGAGCGGGTCGGCATGGTGTTCCAGAAACCGACGCCGTTCCCGATGTCGATCTATGACAATGTGGCGTTCGGGGTACGCCTCTATCACAAAAAGTCCAAGGCGCAGATGGACGAACTGGTCGAGACTTCATTGAAGCGGGCGGCGCTGTGGGATGAGGTCAAGGACAAGCTCAACGCGCTGGGCACGGGACTTTCCGGCGGGCAGCAACAAAGATTGTGCGTGGCGCGCGGCATTGCGGTTGAGCCCGAAGTGCTGCTGCTCGACGAGCCCGCCTCGGCGCTCGACCCGATCTCGACCGCCAAGCTGGAGGAAACATTGACCCAGCTCAAAAAGGACATCACCATCGTCATCGTCACGCATAACCTGCAACAGGCGGCGCGGCTTTCCGACTATACAGGCTTCATGTTTCTGGGCAAAATGATCGAATTCGGCCCCACCGGCGCGCTGTTCAGCACCCCCAAATCGCAGCGCACCCGCGACTATGTGACCGGGCGCTTCGGGTAGACGTTAAGCGTGGAGGGTGGCTGCCCTCACCCCGCCCGGGTCAGGTTCAAAAACACATGTTCCAGATCTGCCTCGCGGGTGGTGACATCGACCACGCCGAAGCCCGCCGCCGCCACCGCGCCAAGCACATCCCCCGCATTGGCGGTGCGCTTGGAGTAGGTGATGGCGAGGGTACGGCTGCCCTTCAGTTCCACCTTCTCGAACAGGGGCGACTGCGGCACGCTGGCGACATCGCGGTCAACCATGATTTCAACCGCCTTCTCCTGCGCCATACCGAGCAGCTCGCGCACCGGCTTGTTGGCAATCAGTTCGCCATGGTTGATGATGGCGATACGATCGCACAGCTCCTCGGCTTCCTCGAGATAATGGGTGGTGAGCACAATCGTGGTGCCGCGTGCGTGCAATTCGCGGACATAGGCCCAGAGCTGCTGGCGTAACTCGACATCGACGCCCGCTGTCGGCTCATCGAGCACCAGAATCGGTGGCGAATGCACCATCGCCTTTGCCACCAGCAGCCGCCGCTTCATCCCGCCGGAAAGCGTGCGCGAATAGGCATTGGCCTTGTCCTCCAGGTGCACGGCCTTGAGCAATTCCATCGAGCGGCGATCACGTTTGGGCACGCCATAGAGGCCAGCCTGAATTTCAAGTGCCTCCAACGGCGTGAAGAACGGATCGAACAATATTTCCTGCGGCACGATGCCGATCGAGCGCTTGGCGTTGCGCGGATGCGCGTCAATGTCGAACCCCCAGATGCTCGCCGCGCCACCGGTTTTCTTCACCAGCCCGGCCAGAATATTGATCAGCGTTGATTTGCCCGCGCCATTGGGGCCGAGCAGGCCGAAGATTTGCCCGCGTGGCACTTCAAAGCTCACGCCTTTGAGTGCCTGCTTGCCGCCGGCATAGGTTTTTTCAAGTTTGCGGATGTCGATGGCTGCTTGCGTCATGCCTCCTCCTTTAGCGCGCGCCACGCCCGAAGCAATCCCGGTTGATGTGTGCGACGCATGGATGTATTGACAAAGCATGATCCACGCCCAAGAAACCGTCCGCACCAATTCCCGTCGCAATGCCTGTGATGGCGCCACCGATATTCCGGGCGGGGCCGCACTCGGCCATCCCCGCGTGTTCGTCGAGATTGACGAGAAAGGCTATGCTGATTGCGGCTATTGCGACAAGCGCTTTGTGTTGATCGGCGGACAGGCGGACAAGGTTTAAGAGGCGCTCCCCACGGCCGCGCAGGCGAGCGCGACCAGCAGCCCGGCAAAGCGGTTCGACCGGAATTTGGCGAGCGCGTTGACACCGTCATCAGGGTTGAGCGTAACCACCTGCCAGAACAGGTGGAGGGCTGCGGGCGCGAGCGCGAGCAGCGCGAGGCGTTGCGGCCTCAAGCTCCAGAACGCTCCCGTCCACAGCACCAGCGCCAGCAGATAGAACGCAGCCACACCGCCGCGTACATGCGCACCCAGTCGCCGTGCGGAAGAGCGCACACCAATCAGCGCATCATCTTCCCTGTCCTGACAGGCATAGATGGTGTCATAGCCGATCACCCAGCTTATGCTCCCGGCATAAAGCAGCAGGACAGGCGTGCTCAGCGTCACTTCAATCGCCGCTCCGCCGACGAGCGCGCCCCAGGAGAACACAATCCCCAGCCAGGCCTGCGGCCACCAGGTGATCCGCTTCATGAATGGGTATGCGGCGACCGGGGCAAGGCTCGCCAGCGCGACAATCTGTGCGAAGAGCTTGAGTTGCAGCAGTACGATCAGCCCGACCGCGCACAGGATCAGCAGCCAGACCCACGCCGCTTTCAGCTTGACCGCGCCGCTCGCCAGCGGCCGCACCCGGGTGCGCGCCACTTGCGCGTCCAAGTCTCGATCCACAATGTCATTATAGACACACCCCGCACCGCGCATCGCAATCGCGCCCGCCAACATCCAGAGCAGGAGCGGCCAGTGCGCCTTGAGGCCGCCGCTCAGGCACAGCCCCCACGCGCACGGCCAGTAGAGCAGCCACCAACCGATAGGCCGGTCAAACCGCGCCAGCAGAGCAAACGGGCGGATGCTGGTCGGGAGCAGGCGGACCAGCCCCTTATCTCGGAATCGGGAGTGGCTTGTGCTTGTGCGGGCGCTGACATAGAGCGGCTATATGCCTGCAACGCCTGCTTATCCACCCCAATCGACCCCGCGCCTCTATGTCGAGACGCCATTGGAGGGCGCGGCGGAGGTGCGTATCACCGACGCGCAGGCGCATTATCTGCTCCATGTCATGCGGCTACGCGAAGGCGATCCGCTCAAATTATTTGACAATGCCTCGGGGGAATGGCTCGGGGTGGTCGCGGCCATTGGCAAGCGGGACCTGATCGTCGCCCTCGAAGGCAGGTTGCGCGATTATGAGACGGTGCCCGATCTCTGGCTCGCCGCAGCGCCGATCCGCCGTGCGCGCTATGACTGGGTGGCGGAGAAAGCGTGCGAACTTGGCGTGGCGCGGTTCATTCCCGTGCTCACCGCGCGCGCCGTGGTCGACAAAGTCAAGCCCGACAAATTGCGTGCGCATATGGTTGAGGCAGCCGAACAATGCGGACGCACCGCGCTGCCCGATGTGGCGGAACCGATGAAGCTCGCGGCGTTTCTGGATGAGCTTGGCGCACGCATGCTCTTCTTTGCCGATGAGGCGGCGAATGGTGAGGGCGGCCTGGGGTTGCTCGCGGCGGTGCAGGCACACTCTGGCCCCGCGTGCATCTTGATCGGTCCCGAGGGCGGGTTCGATGAGGAGGAGCGGGTGCATATCCGCGCGCATCCCCATACCGTGGCGGTCACGCTCGGCCCGCGCATCTTGCGCGCGGATACGGCAGCGGTGGCGGCGCTCGCCGTGTGGTTAAGCGTCCATGGCAGGGCTGATTAGGCCATGTCGCCGCAGCGCGTGGCGGAGTTGGTCATAGCTTAAGTTGAGGGCCTTCGCCGTGGCACGCTGGTTGTGGCGGTGGCGGATGAGTGTCTGGGTCAGCATGTCATGTTCAAAGTTGGAGATTGCCGCGCGCAAATCTGTGATGGGCGCAGCAGGGGCGGGGGCAGGGCCGGGCGCTGCCTCGATCGTGCGTGCGGGGGGCGCGTAGGCCACCACCGTCCCCGGCCGCCACACCGAGTCGAACGGATCGAGCTGGATCGCGCCCACCGCCGTTCCCGGTGGGTCCCAGCGATAGACTGCGCGCTCGACCAGATTGCGCAGCTCGCGGACATTACCCGGCCAGTCATGCGCCACCATCGCCGCCAATGCCACGGCGCTGAACCCTACCCATTTCGGCCAGTCCAGTTCCGCCGCCATCCGCCGCCCGAAATGATCGGCGAGCAGCTCAATGTCGCCCTCGCGCGCCTTCAGCGGGGGCAGTGTGATGACCTCAAACGCCAGCCTGTCGAGCAGATCGGCGCGGAATTTGCCCGCCGCCACCATCTCGGGCAGATGGACGTTGGTGGCGGCCACCACGCGCACATCGACGCGCACCGGGCGGTTTGAGCCGATGCGTGTCACCTCGCCATATTCGATCGCGCGCAGCAGCCGCTCCTGCGCCCCGGCGGACAGCGTGGCGAGTTCATCAAGAAACAGGGTGCCGCCGTCGGCCTCCTCAAACAGCCCGGCGCGGGCGCGCGTGGCCCCGGTGAACGCCCCCGCCTCATGCCCGAACAGTTCCGCCTCAATCAGCGTTTCGGTCAGCGCCGCGCAGTTCAATGTGACATAGGGCGCTTCCCAGCGCGGCGAGAGGTGATGCAGCCGCTCGGCGACCAGTTCCTTGCCAGTGCCGCGCGCACCGATCACCAGCACCGGCCGGTTGAGCGCGGCAGCGCGCCCGACCAGTTCGATACTGTCAAGGAAAGCAGGTGATTGCCCGACCTGAGAAGTGCGCAGTTCCATTGCCAATAAATAGCATATTAAACCAATTAATAGCAATATTAATAATGGCTGAATCGCCCATTCATCCCTCAGACAGACAGTTTTGCGCGATTTTACAAAACTGGCACGCTTCCTGCTTTGTATTGATCGATCCCGGCACTCCCGCCGGACACATCAAACAGAGCAGTCAGGTTCAAGGAGGTTCAAATGTCACAAGGTTCAAACACATCACGTTTTCTGGGCGCCGCTGTCGCACTCGCTGCCACAACCATCATGGTATCGTCGATCCCGGCCCCGGTTTCAGCGCATAGCAGCAACGCCGCGACGCAATGGCAGGCGCAGGTGGAGAGTCAGATTGAAAACAATCTCGTCTTCCCCGTCAATGCAAAAATCGGTGACAAGGATGCGCTGGCGCGCGTGCGGGTGAATTTCACGCCCGAAGGCCGGTATGAGAGTGCAAGCCTCGCACAATCGAGCGGAGATGCGACCATTGATGCCGAGGCGCTGCGCACCGCGCGTGCTGTCCGCTATCCGGTGCTGCCGGCGGTGATTCGTTCGCACGGCTCTTCGGTGGTCATGCAGGTCTATTTCGCGGGAACCAATGACGATCATTATTTTGCCCAAGCGGACAAGCTGGTAAAATCAGGTCACCAGTCCGCTTTGGCTCTCACGGCCCCGGCAACCCTGGCCCGCCGTTGAGTTGACTATGCCGGGGCACACGCCCCCTCCGGTGCCCCGGCATTTTTTGATTGAGAGGTAAGGAGTTACATAATGGGTATTTTTTCACGCACACGCGACATCATTGCCGCCAACGTCACCGACCTGCTCGACAAGGCCGAAGACCCCGCCAAGATGATCCGCATGATCATCCTGGAAATGGAGGAGACGCTGGTGGAAGTCCGCTCTGCCGCTGCGCGCTCAATCGCTGACCAGAAGGAAATGCGCCGCACCATTGCCAAGCTGGACACCGTGCAGGCCAACTGGACAGAGAAAGCGACGCTCGCGCTCTCGAAGGATCGAGAAGATCTTGCCAAGGCCGCGCTGGTTGAAAAGCAGAAGGCGGCGGATATGGTCGAGCGGCTCGAAGCCGAGATCAAACAGCTTGATGAAGCGCTCGCCGCCAACGACGCGGATATCGCCAAGCTTCAGTCCAAGCTGCGCGAAGCGCGTGCCCGGCAGAATTCGATCGTCACAAGACTTGAATCTGCCAATCATCGTGCCAAGATGCGCGCCATGTATGCCGGCCCGAAGATTGATGAGGCGTTCAGCCGCTTCGATCTGCTCGAACGCCGGGTTGATCTGGCTGAGGGCCGCGCCGATGCGATGGGCATGGGGGCCGCGCCCAAGACGCTCGAAGAGGAATTTGCCGATATGCAAGCTGCCGAGAAAGTGGAAGCCGAACTTGCCGCGCTGAAGGCGGCAGCGACAAAGAAGGACTGAGACCATGGACGATAGCTGGATGGCCATTCCCATCTGCGCGCTCATCTTTGTCGGGATGCCATGGGTGATCCTGCATTACATTACCCAATGGCGCAAAGGTTCGTCACTGTCCGTCGAAGATGAACATCTGCTCGACGACATGTATGAAACCGCCCGCAAGCTCGAAGACCGCATGATGACGATCGAGCGGATCATCGCCGCCGATCATCCCAACTGGAAACCCGAAAACAAGGGAGACACGCTATGAGCACCCGTCACACCCATTTTTATGTTGATAAGGTCAATGGCAAATTCCTGGGCGTCTGCGCCGGAATTGCGGATTATACCGGCTGGCCGGTGTTCAATGTCCGCATAACCTATCTGCTGCTCAGCCTGTTCCTGCTGCATATCCTCATCCCGCTCTACTTCCTCGTCGCCTGGCTGGCGCCGAAGAAACCGCGCGAGCTTTATGGCATGGACAGCGACGAAGCCGAATTCTGGCAGGGTGTTCGCCGCTCACCCCGGACATCGGCCCGTGATGTGCGCGCAAAGTTTCGTGATCTCGACCGCCGCATGGCCGATGTGGAAAGCTATTATACCAGCAACCACAGCCGCCTCGCCCGTGAAATCGACGAACTGAAGTAAGGAGACTTGATATGTGGGATATTTCAACATGGGCCTGGGTGACCATCCCTCTCGCCTACATTTATTTCCGCCATCAGCGCCGGGTGATGCGTCACAACGAGATTATGCGCATCGGCGGTGCCGCGAGCGGGAGCGATACGGAAAACGCGCGTTTGCGCGATGAGGTCAGGGCCTTGAAGGAACGCATCGCGGTGCTGGAGCGGATCGCGACCGAAGATGCCCCCGCCAAAGCGCTCGACCGCGAAATCGAGAAATTACGGTAGAAGGAGGTTCCCATGAACCCGACACTCATCATCGCCTCTGCCAGCCTGATTGGCACCGGCATCACCGGAATGCTCGCGCTGAAAGGCTGGCAGGGCTGGCTCGCGCTCAAACAGGCTGAGCTCGACAAGCGCGGTGAAACCTTGCCCGTTAATCCCGTGACGACACGCATCGAACTTGCCGATCTGAAAGAACGGCTGCGTAAGCTGGAAGCGATTGCAGCGGGGGTGGAACTGTAAGGCTTAGTTGGCCAACTGCTTGAGGATGCGTTCAAGCAGGCTGGTATCGGCCTGCGCCACGCCGACAAGCCCGACATGCTCGGCATCGATCCGCCGCCCGACCATGATGACAAACTCGTCATCACCTTCGATCGGGATCAGCACCTGCATCGGTTGTTGGCGGACGCGCTCCAGCAGTTGATCGGAACGACTTGGTTTTGAAGCCGCCGCTCGTTTTGCAGCACGTCCAGCGGCAATCACACCCTTCAATCCACCCTCAAAATGCTCGATGAAGGTGGCAGCGGTTCCTGCGCCAACATGAAGATCATACGCATAGCCCAGTGCGGCAGCATAGCCCGAAAGCTTTGCCTTGTCGGCTTTTTCGCCAAAAATCAGCTTGACGATCGGCGTCATCGGCGCGCGCGCCAGCGCAACAAGCCCTGCATCAGCCAGGATCTCGGCATATTCATCGGGCCGGGCCTCGGCAACCAGCGCAAAATCATAAGCAAGGCCAAGTGCGCGGTAAAGCGCCGATTTGCCCTGATAGTCCAGTGTTTCCGCATCATGGGCTGCGTCACGCGCGGCGGCGAGCCAGTCGGCCAGCCCGTCTTCATCAGCAACAGCAATTTCGGGCAGGGAAAGATCGGTTTTCGTGACAGGCATATGTGAAGGCCCGTCCTGCCAGAGCGGCATGACCGGCGCCGCAGTGGGTGCAGAATTTGCCATCACGCGATCAATTTCATCATGTAATTTAGCTGAGGTTCCGGATGAGGCTGCTTCTTTCCAGTTGATGACGCCAAACACGAAGTCGATCGTGTCATTATCCGATGAAAATGGCATCAGAATGCCGCGATACATCATCTCGACACCGCGCTGGTTGGAAAATTCTGCCTCAAAACCAACCGGCGTGCGGTTGGCGATGATCTGCATATAATGATCAGTCAAGCGCGACAGCAGGGTGCGCGCGGGTACATCGGCAATGCACTCGACCAAGTCATCCAGGTCGCATTCGGTGCGCAGACGTGGCCCGATATAGGCAATGCCAGGATTTTCGACCCCCGAAGTAAAGTCGAGTAGAACAGAGTTTTGGCCGAAGTCCGCGATGCTCTCAGGATCAAGATCCTCAACCGATGGGAAATCATTGCCGTTGAGCAGCGAGACCCAGTAATTATAGGCACGCACATGCATCCGACGCTCGTCGCTGGTCATTAACGGGGTCGCATCCATCACGGCCTCATCCGGGATTTGCTCGCTCTGCAGGGCCAGTGCGCTGTGGTCGTCCATCTATTCAGTCTCACTTGTCACAGTTTTCACAAGCATCTTTTAACCACAAGTCGGTAAAATATCCGTTAAGCACCCCTTGAAAATGCTTACATCGCCTTGCAAAGCAACATCCATGAGCACCGCACCACAACTTCGCCCAGCCGAAACCTGCGATATTGATGCGCTTGCGTCGCTCAAGCTGCGCACTTTCCGTGCCACTTTCATTGAAGGCTTCAAGATACCCTATCCAGCCGCTGACCTCGCGGTCTTCGAGCATGACAGTTACGCGCCGGTGAGCGTGGCCGCAGAGCTGGCCAATCATGCCAAGCAGACCTGGGTGGTGGAGCGTGACGGCGTGCTGCTCGCCTATGCCCAATGCGGGCCGTGCAAGCTGCCGCACGTCGATGTGGATTCGCGATCAGGCGAACTCTACCAGATATATGTTGATGCAGATGCGCAAGGACTTGGGCTGGGGCGCAAGCTGCTCGATCAGTCGCTTGGCTGGTTGCGCGCAACCTATCCCGGCCCGCAATGGCTGGGCGTCTGGTCGGGCAACCTCAAGGCGCAGGTGATGTACCAGGCGAACGGCTTTGAAAAAGTCGGTGAATATGAATTTCCGGTCGGCACCTGGCGCGATCATGAGTTTATTTTCAGGCGCGATTGAGACTCAGGTAGCTGTGATTCGAGTCTTTTCACTGTCATCAGATACGCCTAAGGGGCGGCATGGTCATGGGGCGCGCCTCGCGTTTTATTCTCACAACGGCGCTGCTGATGACTTGCGGGTTTGTCGCGCGCGCTGATCTGCCGATTGACATCCACGCGCAGGAAACCAGCACAGTTCAGGCGCACCCGGCGTTCCGCAGCGGCGTGCCCGATGGCACCAACAGCCTGTATGACGGGGCCGACACCTCGATGACCAACGATGTCACGCTCTACCTCGGCGTGTCGCCATGGCAGGGCGGTGAAATCTGGTATAACCCCGAGGTGGACCAGGGTTTCGGCCTGTCCGACACTTTGGGCATCGCCGGCTTCCCAAGTGGTGAGGCGTATAAGGTCGGCAAAAAATACCCTTACTTCAAATCGCACCGGATATTCTTTCGCCAGATGCTCAATCTGGGTGGCGCGACTGAACAGGTGGTGGCAGACGCCAACCAGCACCAGCAGACGCGCACTGCCGATCGGCTGGTTATCACCCTGGGCAAATTCGGCGTGACCGACGTATTCGACACCAATCAATATGCGCATGATCCGCGCCAGGATTTCATGAACTGGACGATAATCGACACTGGCACGTTCGACTATGCGGCGAATAGCTGGGGGTATAGCGTTGGCGGTGCGGTGGAGCTGTATAAGGGCGCGTGGACACTGCGCGCCGGGCTGTTTGCGCTTTCCAATATCCCCAATGGCGAATCGCTCGATCTGAGCTTTGCCCAGCACCAGAGCGTGGGCGAAGTTGAGCGACGGTTTGTGCTAGGCGGGCGCGCCGGGGCGATCCGGATAACCGCTTATGATTCTTATGCGCGGCTGGGGCTGCTGACCGATGCACTGGCGCACGGCGCGGCGACAGGCACGGTGCCCGATGTTTCGCTGGTGCGGCAATTTGCGCATCGCAATGGGGTCAGTTTCAATGCCGAACTGTCACTGGCCGATGATGCGGGTATGTTTGTGCGCGGCGGGGTAGCGAGCGGCGATGTTGAAGCGGACGAGTTCACCGATGTTGACCGCACCGTTGCGGCGGGGCTGTCGCTAGGGGGCGCGCACTGGCACCGCGCGCAGGACAAGATGGGGGTAGCGGTTGTGCTCAACGATATTTCCGCTACGCGCGCGCGCTAT
This sequence comes from Alphaproteobacteria bacterium, assembly GCA_028869975.1. Classification (GTDB taxonomy): domain Bacteria; phylum Pseudomonadota; class Alphaproteobacteria; order Sphingomonadales; family Sphingomonadaceae; genus JAGWQR01. The sequence goes on from JAGWQR010000309.1 coordinate 15,498, forward strand.
CTGGCGGCGGGGGGCCTAGGCGTGCTGGTGGGTGATGGCAGCCTGCCGCGCAAGGGGGCCGAGGCGATTGGCGAGGCGTATTACAGCGCCGCGCTCAGATCCTGGGCGCATCTGACCGGCGACATCCAGATCATCGGCAACCCGGCTTACAACGCAACACGCGGGCCGGTGCTTGTTTTCGGGTTACGCCTGCATATCGCGAAGTAACCGCTGACGCTTACTTGGCCGCTACTGCCTTAGCGCTCGCTGCCGGAGGTGCCGGCAGCGGCAGGTTCGAACCCTGCGTGTTGAGCCAGGCGATCAGGTTGGCGCGGTCGGTATCGCTGTCGATCCCGGCAAAGCCCATCTTGGTACCAGGTGCCATAGTGCTCGGGCTGGTCAGCCATTGGTTGAGCCGGTCGAAATCCCATTTGCCGCCGAGGCCCTTAACCGCATCGGAATAGGCAAAACCGGGGAAACTCCCCACTGGACGCCCCACAACACCATAGAGATTTGGGCCGATCAGTGCCGCCGCGCCTGCCGCATCGGTGTGGCAGCTCGTGCATTTGGCGAATACGGCCTGCCCCTTGGCGGGGTCAGCTTTGGCGAGCAAAGTCGCAATCGGCACCGCAGCAGGTGTAGCGCCGCTATCCTCACTGACAACGCCGGCAATCGGGTAACCCTTCTTCTCATCATCATGGGAGAAATACTCGCCCGAAACGAGCGTAACGCCCAGAAGCACTACGCCTGAAAACAGCGCCCAACCCAGTATCGTATTCCGTTCAGCCATGATGATTCCACACTTCTCAGATTTTGCCGTGCCTCTTATCGAGTCGGAGGGCGCTTGCCAAGTGTGCATCTGTGCTTGGCAAGGATGCAATAAGGGATTATCCGCGCGGCATGGAAAATTATCCGGTTCCCGCCCAGCCGATTGTCCGGGCGATGATGGATGCGGCTTCGCAAGATGCCGTGAATACGGTCGCATTTCAGGGCGCGCCCGGTGCCAATTCGCAGATTGCAGTTGAGCGGATGTTTGCGCAGGCGCACCCTTTGCCCTGTTTCAGTTTTGAAGATGCGCTGGAGGCGGTGCAGGATGGTCGCGCCGCACGCGCGATGATCCCGATTGAGAATTCTTTACATGGTCGCGTGGCCGATATCCATTTCCTGCTGCCCGAATCGGGGCTGGTGATTGTGGGAGAGCATTTCCTTCCCATCCATTATGGCCTAATGGCGACGGGTAGCATGGCGGAGGTGCGCGAGGTCATCAGCCACCCGCAGGCGCTCGGCCAGTGTCGCCACTGGTTGCGCAGCAATGGTCTGAAGCCGGTCGCGTATGAGGATACAGCCGGCGCGGCAGCGCTGGTGGCGCAGCGGGGCGATTCTGGGCTAGCGGCGATTGCGCCAGTGCGTGCGGCAGAAATATACGGCCTCAATCTACTTGCAGAGAATATCGCCGATTCTGCCGACAATGTGACACGATTCGTTGTGCTGGCGCTTGAGGGCGATACGCCCGCGCCCGGCCCCGGTGTGATGACGACAGCGATCTATCAGGTCAAGAACCAGCCCGCCGCGCTTTACAAGGCGCTGGGCGGTTTCGCGACCAACCGCGTCAATATGACCAAGCTGGAAAGTTACCAAAGCGGCAGCAGCTTCGCGGCAACTGAATTCTATTCCGATTTCGAAGGGCATCCCGATGAACCGCATGTCGCGCGCGCACTCGCCGAGTTGGCGTTCCATACCGAATGGGTTAGGATTCTGGGTGTTTACCCCCAGGCGCGCAGCCGGGGTGAATAAGCCGGCGTATTGATTTGCACTGACATCTGGCCACAAATGCAATAGGATCAGCGACGATAGCCGGTATGGCCGGCGCATGACCCTGATTGATGAAGGTTGACCATGACCCTGAACCATCCTGACTTTGCACACTGGTCTGAGCAAGCTGCGCGCTGGGGCGCGCGCTATCGCGCCACTCTGCCCGAACAGGCCGTACGTCCGAATATCAAACCCGGCGCAGTTCTTGCCAAACTCATGCCCTCTGCCCCTGAAATGGGGGAGGATATGGCCGCGATCTTCGCCGATTTCGAGCGCATCATCGCGCCCGCCATGACGCACTGGCAGCATCCGCGCTTTTTCGCCTATTTTCCGGCCAATTCGCCTGCGCCATCGGTGATCGCCGAGCAGCTTTCCGCCAGCATGGCCGCGCAATGTATGCTCTGGCAGACCTCACCTGCCGCAACCGAGCTTGAGATGTGCATGATCGACTGGATGCGCCAGGCGCTCGGTCTGCCCGATGGTTTCAAGGGTGCGCTGCACGACGGCGCATCATCGGCCACGCTCTCCGCCATCCTGACCATGCGCGAGCGGGCATTGGGCTATACCGGCAACCGGACTGGCCTGAGCGGTGGGCCGCGCCTGCGCGTCTATTGTTCGGCGGAGGCGCATTCTTCGGTGATGCGCGCGATCTGGTTTTCGGGAATCGGAGAGGATAATCTGGTACCGATCCCGATCAAGGGCCCGTTGCGTGGCGCTGATGCGGGGGCACTGGCGACGCTGATCGCGGATGATTTGGCAGCTGGATATACGCCCGCCGGCGTGGTTATCAATGTCGGTGCCACGGGTTCAGGCGCAACCGATCCGGTGGCGGAGATGGTGGCGGTGGCGCGCCGACATGATCTCTTTACCCATGTCGATGCCGCCTGGGCGGGCACAGCGATGCTCTGCCCAGAGTTGCGCGGGCTGTGGGCGGGGATCGATGACGTCGATTCGCTGGTGATTTCGGGGCATAAATGGCTGGGCGCTCACCCCGGCGCGGGGCTGCATTTTGTCCGCTCGCCGCATGATCTCAATCTGGCGCTGGCAGCGCACCCGACCTATCTCGACACGCCGGGGCAGGAGAATCTTGTCAATTTCAGCGAATGGGGGGTGCAGCTTGGCCGACCGTTCCGTGCGCTCAAATTGTGGTTTTTGCTGCGTAGCTATGGGCTGGAGGGTATCCGCGCTATGGTTCGCCAGCATATCAAATGGACGAACGAGCTGTACGCGCGGCTGGCGGCCACGCCCGAGATAGAGATCGTCACCAAGCCGATCCTCGCGCTGTTCACATTTCGGCTGGCACCCAAAGGCGTGGATGACCTCAACGCGCTCAACCTGCGGCTGATCGAGGCGATCAACGATGGTGGCCGCATCTACCTGACCCAGACCAATATCGACGGCAAGCTGGTGCTGCGGATGCAGGTTGGCAGCTACTCCACGACGGCGGCGGACATCGACATCGCGTTTGATGCGATTACAGAGACGGCGCGGCGGGTAATGAACTAGGCCGGTTTCTTGCGCGCCTTTGGCTTCTTTGCCGGCGCGCGGGCGGCGGCGGCGAGCGCGACCCCAGCCCAGTGGCGCATGGCCTCGGCGTCGTCATAGACATCGTCGGGGGCGCGACGATAATTCATGCTGCCCGCCATTTTGCCGTCGCCAAAATCATAGGTGAAGTGCGGGCAACCTGCCGCATCCCAGTCCGCGTCCGACTCGGCGTCGGCCTTGAACCAGAGCATATCATCGGCGATCATCGCAAAGATGCGGCCTTGCGAGTACAGCGCAAGCCCGCCGAACATCTTGCGCGCGCTGATTGTGCCCGCCGCATCTTCAAGCGCCTCCGCCACCCATTCGACCAGACCATCCATGCTCATGGCGGGCATCCTATCATATGGCTTGCGCCTGTCCATGCCCGGCGGTATCTGTTCACAACATTGTCAGCACGGAGAGGAATCGACATGGCATCCAGTGGGGCATCCAAATGGAAAATTGGCATTGCAGCGGCTGTGGCCGTCATCGGCTTCGGCATCTATGCCAATTGGGGCTTTGTCAAATTCGCGCTCAACCGACCGCACGACCGCGATGTATTGTCCTGGACGGTGCCGCAGCGCGACTATGCCTTTGCGCATCTCAATGAAATTCCGACCGTGCAGGCACACACCATGACGCCGAGCGATATGCCGCTCCGCTTTTATCCCGGCACGCCGCTCACCATCCTGAACGCCGATGGCAAAACCACGTTCGATATGGACAAATTCTTCACCGATCAGCGTGCGGTTGGCTTGCTCATTATCAGCGACAACAAGGTGCGGCTGGAGAAATATGGCAAGGATTATGGCCCGAGCGGGCGCTGGACGAGCTTTTCCATGGCCAAATCCTTCACCTCGACACTGGTGGGCGCGGCGATCAAGGATGGCTATATCAAGAGCGTCGATGAGCCGGTCACCGACATCATCCCCGAGTTCAAGGGCACCGCTTATGACGGCGTGACGATCAAGCAAATTCTCACCATGTCGTCGGGCGTGCGCTGGAATGAGGATTATGCCGATCCCAATTCCGATGTCGGCCAGTTTGACCATGTCAAAACCGTGCCGGGGGAAGAGGCGATAGTCACCTATCTCAAGAAGCTGCCGCGCGCACACCCGCCCGGCACCGTCTGGCATTACAACACCGGCGAAACCGGGTTGATCGGCGTGATCGTGATGCGCGCGACGCACAAGCCGCTCGCGCAATACTTATCCGAGAAAATCTGGTCGCACACCATGGCGATGCCGGGCTTCTGGGTGCTCGATACCACGGGGCATGAGATTGGCGGCTGCTGCATTTCGGCCTCGCTCGCCGATTATGCGCGCTTCGGCCAATTCATCATGGATGGCGCGAAGGTCAACGGACAGTCGATTGTTCCTGATGGCTGGATCGCGGCGGCGACCTCAAAGCAGAAAGACATCGATCATCCGGGGCGGGGCTATGGCTATCAATGGTGGAGCTATGACGATGGCAGTTTCTCGGCGGTTGGCCATTTCGGGCAGACGATTTTTGTTGATCCGAAGCGCAAGCTGGTTATCGCGATGAACGCCGATTTCCCGAGCAACGACGAGCATGTGCCGATGGAGGCGCGCTTCGCCTTTGAGCGGCTGGTGCAGCAGGCGGTGGATCGTGAGGATGGGGTGACGCGGCCCTTGATGCAGTAAGGCGTTTATAGCACCTTGATCGACAGCGCGTGGATTTTATCCATCAAATCGCCGAGCGCCGCATAGACGGCACGCTGCTGCGCCACCCGGTTGAGACCAGCCAGTGCTGGGGCGCTAATCTCGAGCGCGAAATGGCTTTCACCACTGCCGTCATCACCAGCATGGCCATGGTGGCGCGCGCTTTCGTTGGAGATTGCAAGCTGGGTGGGGGTTAGTGCCGCCGCCAGCCGGCGGTGCATCTCCGCTTCAAGTGGGCCGGGCATGGTGTTTCAGCCCGCCTTCGCAACGATGACCATCGCCGGGCGCAGCAGCCGCTCGCGGAACATATAGCCAGGGGCCATTTCGGCAAGGATGGTGCCCGGTTCGGCTTCGGATGAGGGCTGCTCCATCATCGCCTGATGTTTGTTGGGATCGAGCGGCTGGCCGACTGCCTCGATCCGCTTGATGCCGTTGCGCTCGAAAACGCTAGCCAACTCGCGCGAGGTTGCCTCCAGCCCCTTCACAACACCGCTGATCTTCTCGTCATCATGCAGTTCTGGCGGGATGGCGGCAAGCGCGCGCTCCAGATTATCCGACACTGAGAGAATATCACGCGCAAATCCAGTCGCGGCATAGGCGCGCGCATCCTGCACTTCCTTTTCCAGACGCCGCCTGGTGTTCTGGATATCTGCCTGCGCATAGAGGATGTCGGCCTGCGCCGCCGCCAGCTTGGCTTCCATATCCGCAATCGGGTCGAAAGCGGGCGCGCCGTCCTGCGCATCCGCCTCCGCTGCAATCGCTTCTTTTACATCTGCATCATGATCGTGTTTCTTTGTCATCCAACCAGTCTCGTCAAAGTTTGTGCTGTGAAATCCACAATGGGAACAATGCGCGCATAATTCAAGCGGGTCGGGCCAATAACCCCCACCACACCGACTACATTCCCGTCCGCATTACGATAAGGCGCTGCAATAACCGATGAGCCGGAAAGCGCAAACAGCTTGTTCTCCGCGCCGATGAATATCCGCGTCGCCTGCGCGCTGCGCGCCGAATCGAGCAGGCGGATCAGGTCGGCCTTGCCCTCAATCTCGTCGAGCAGCAGCCGCACCCGCTCCAGATCGGCGGCGGACTTTTCGTCGATCAGGTTCGCCGCCCCGCGTACGATGAGAACTGGCCGCTGCGCCGAATCCTCACTCCACAGCGCCAAGCCTTGCGCGATCAGCGATTGCGCAGCGCTGTCAAGTGCGTCACGTTCGGCGTCCATTTCGCGGGTGAGGGACGCGCACGCTTCGGTCAGCGACAAGCCCCCCAGCCGCGCAGTCATATAATTTCCAGCCTCAACCAGCGCGGTGGCGGGCAGGTCAGGCGGAATTGTGATCACACGGTTCTCTATCGCGCCATCTTCCGCTACCAGCACCGCGAGCGCCTGGGTGCGTGACAGCGCAGCAAATGCAAACTGGCGGATGCGCATCTCCTTGGGCGGCACCAGCACCAGCCCTGCACAGGCCGAGAGGCCCGAGAGCGTTGCGGTCGCAGCGGCGAGCGCGTCCTCCACCGGGCCTTGGCTTACAAGCCGTGCCTCAATCGCCGCGCGCTCTTGCGCTGATGGGGCCGCCACCTGCATCATGCCATCGACGAACAGCCTTAAGCCCGTCTCGGTCGGCATCCGTCCGGCGGAGGTGTGCGGCGCCGCGAGCAGGCCTAATTCCTCAAGGTCTTGCATCACATTGCGGATGCTGGCGGGCGAGAGGTTCAGGCCTGCGAGCCTGGAAATGGTGCGCGAACCAATTGGCGCACCCGAGCCGAGATACGCCTCCACCACCATGCGGAACACATCGCGCGCGCGGTCAGTCAGGATGGGGAGCGGGGCGGTCACGATGAACAAGTCTAGCTTAAGCGGAATGCAACCGCTAGAGGCCATCAAACCCAACCGAAAGGACTTGCCTCATGCGCCCATCCGGCCGCGCGCCAGACCAAATGCGTGCTATCACAATCGAGCCGCACTTCACCAAGCACGCTGAAGGTGCTGTGCTGATCAGCTTTGGCGATACGCGGGTGCTCGTTACTGCGAGCGTAGAAGAGAAGGTGCCGCCCTTCCTGCGAGGGCAGGCGCAAGGCTGGGTAACGGCAGAATATGGGATGCTCCCGCGCGCCACGCA
>JAGWQR010000310.1 GCA_028869975.1 Alphaproteobacteria bacterium
TCGCCACCAGCACCGGATCCCGATCGACAATAGCCGGCAGGGTAAAATCGCAGAGCGCTGGCCGGTCAACGACATTGACGAGAATACCGCGCGCCTGCAACCGCAGCACGGCGGCTTCCGCAGCTGCGTCATCCTCAAGTGCAACGATCGCTATACGCGCATCCTCCGCTGTTGCTTCATCGACAATCTGCGCCCCTGCGCGTTCCAGCAAGATACGCTTGGCCTGTGCCACAGGCCCATCACCCAGGAGGATAACTGATTTTGCGCGCAAGCGCAGATAAAGCGGCAGGCTGTGCATTGACTCCGTCTAGTGCCGTGCTAGCGTCTGCGCAACATTGTTTCAGGAGATAGTTATGAATGTGCAGGCTATGTTACTTTTCTCTGTGGCTGCTGCAGCGTTGACGGTGCCGCTTCACGCCCAAACCGTCGCTGTAGCCAGCGGGGCGATTGTGCCTGCGCCTACGCCAGATTCTGCCCTCGCGAAACTCTTTGCCGACAGCGACGCGGATTATCTGCGGCGCAACCCGACTGAAGCGCTTGCACGCGGCGATCTCAGCCACGCCGATACGCTGGGCGATCTATTCAGCAATGCCGCGACGGAGGCCAATTACCGCGCAGCCATCCACGACCTTGAGGCGCTCAGGAAGATTGATCGTGCCGCACTTACGCCTACGGATCAAATTGCGTATGATGTGTTCAAATGGCAGCGCACCATTGATATGCGCGGTGCATCGCCAGAGTTGCGCGCGTTGCAGGATGTCCGCCCGATCGATCATTTTCTCGGCATTCAGACATGGTATCCCGATCTTGCCTCGGGTCAGGGCAATGCCCCGTTCAAGACAGTCAAGGATTATGAGGACAATATCGCGCGCCACCACGCCTTTGCGCAGCAGATTGACGTGGCGATTTCACGATTCCGTGAAGGTGTGGCTTCTGGTGTCGTCCAGCCAAAGCTCACAGTCGAACGTACGATCGAGCAGCTTGACCTGATGCTCAAGGACGGCCCGGAAAAATCACCTTTCGCCTTGCCGCTAGCCCATTTTCCGCATTCCATCAGCGCGGCGGAGCAGGCGCGGTTGAAACCGGCAACAATGGCCGCGATCAAGGAAGATGTCTTTCCCGCCTATCGCAAGCTGCGCACCTATCTGCATGATGATTATCTGCCCCATGCGCGCTCGGGACCGGGCCTCGTTTATATGAAGGGCGGCAAGGCGCTTTATGCCTATGATATCGAGCAGAACACAACCTTGCCGCTCACCGCTGACGCGGTTCATCAGACCGGGCTGAACGAGGTTGCCCGGATCACCAAGGCGATGGAAATTATCAAGAATAAGGTGGGGTTCAAGGGTAATCTTCACGCATTCTTTGAATATATGCGCACCGCCAAACGCTTCCAGCCGCAATCGGCCCAATGGCTGCACGACACCTATGTGAGCATCGGTGCCCGCATCGAGAAGCGCATTCCCGAACAATTTGCGCTCATTCCGAAAACACCGCTCGAAATCAGGCCCGATCCGCCCTACCGCGAGAAAACTTCGGCGGGCGGTGAGTATGACCAGGGCACGCCCGACGGCTCGCGCCCCGGCGTCTTCTATTACAACACCTATGATCTTCCCGTCCGCTATACCTATGGCATGGAGACCCTGTTCCTGCACGAGGCGATCCCCGGCCATCATTTCCAGATCAGCCTGGCGCAGGAAAACACAGCACTGCCCAATTTCATGCGCTTTGGCGGCAATACCGCTTTTGCTGAGGGTTGGGCGCTTTATTCTGAAAGCCTGTGGCATGAACTTGGCATGGAAACCGACCCGTATCAGCGCTTTGGCGGGCTGAATGATGAGATGCTGCGCGCGATGCGGCTGGTGGTGGATACCGGCATCCACGCCAAAGGCTGGTCGCGCGAGCAGGCGATCGACTATATGCTCAGCCACTCTTCAATGAGCAAAACCGATGTTGTTGCGGAAGTGGAACGCTACATCGCCTGGCCGGCGCAGGCGCTTGCATACAAAACCGGGCAGATGACAATCCAGCGCCTGAAGGACAAGGCGCGCGCCGCGCTGGGTGCGAAGTTCGATCCACGCAAGTTCCACGCGCAGGTGCTCAACACGGGCGCGCTGCCGCTTGCGGTACTGGAAGAGAAGATCGACGCCTGGATCAAAGACGGGGGGCAATAGCCCCCTTCCCACTGACTATTTCAGCGTTTTGAGGTAGGCTATCAAGGCCTTGCGCGCGCCTGCATCGGGTTGTCCGGCATAAGCCATTTTTGTGCCCGGCGCGTAGCTGTTCGGAGATTTCAGCCAGGTATCAAGCGTCGTCTCGGTCCATTTGACATGCTTGGCCTTGAGTGCCGGGGAATACTGATAGCCAGGCAGCGAACCAGATTCGCGGCCATAAACGCCAGCCAAAGTTGGGCCTATCCCACCGGATGCGCCACGTCTGACAGCGTGACAGGCACCGCATATCACAAAAGCCGATGGCGCCCCAGCCTGTGCCAGTGCTGGCAGTAACATTGCGACCACAACAACCAGCCCATGTTTCATTTTCATCACGGTTATCCTTTCACTCGTCATAAAATCTCAACGACATCAGCCCATTCCGGCCATCATGTTAAACACACTTCGCTTTCACTCTGCAATACGGTGTTTCCCTGAGCGCATTCTCTAAATTGATGCGTCAGTGTGTCAATTTCTATTTCTACAGGCCCCTGCTCCATTTCATCATTACATGCTGATATGCTATGAAGGGCTTCTGAATATGGCAAGCGGCTGCGGGGAAGGATCGATATGACCGGACAGTCTGAAAAGCAAAATTGCAACGTCGCGGAATGGGAGGCGCGAAAGCAACTCGCCGCATGTTATCGCATATTTGCAATGATGGGCTGGGACGAACTTATCTACAACCATATTACGGTGAAGGTGCCAAACGAGGACGGTGCCTTCCTCATCAACCCCTATGGCTTGCATTTCAGCGAAATTACAGCCTCCAGCCTTGTCAAGATCGACATTGAAGGCAACAAATTCGATCCTGACAATCCATGGCCGGTCAATCGCGCCGGCTTTGTCCAGCACAGCCTGTTCCACACCGCCAAACCCTTTGCACATGCGATCATCCACACCCATGCCACGCCGATTGTTGCGGTGTGCAGCGTCGAGGGCGGCTTAAAACCCAGTAATTTCTACGCATGCAACTTCGTTAATCAGATCGGCTATCATGATTTTGAAGGTGTTACTGTGCGCGAGGAGGAAGGCGAACGCCTTCTAGCCAACCTTGGCGACAAACGCATCCTGATGCTACGCAACCATGGCCCGGTCGTGCTTGGCACATCTCTGCCCGAAGCATTTCTGACCTATTGGGTGCTCCAGCGCGCATGCGAAATCCAGCTTGCCACAGCCGCCATGGGGCCACCGCTCCTAGTAAGTGATGACGTGGTCTCTGTTCACCAACGCGATACCTTCATGGCGTTGATCGAGCAGGGACAGAATTTTGGCGTGCATGAATTCAACGCTATGGTACGCCGCGTAAACAAGATATATCCGGGGTGGTACGATTAGCCCGGCACTGGCAGGGGCGGAGGGACTCGAACCCCCGGCCCTCGGTTTTGGAGACCGATGCTCTACCAACTGAGCTACACTCCTGCGTTGGTGAGGCTCCGCGAGGTAGACGGCACAACTGGGGTTCGCAAGTGGGTTACCCGATCAGCCCGTGCGCCTGCTGCAATTGGGACAAGGCGTCCACCTTGAAGACTCACCCAACCAACGCTAAGTCGCATCCAGCTCCGCCGGCCAACGCGCCCGCGGAGCGTTTCTTTATCCGCAAGTGAGCAGAGCAGAAGTGGCGAAAGTCTCCCCCGGCGAATTCATCCGGCAGGTCCGTACCGAGACCGGCAAGGTCCATTGGCCGACCCGCAAGGAGACGGTCGCGACCGCGATCATGGTAATGATCATGACGCTTCTTCTCGCTTTCTTTTTCTTTGGCGTCGACGCCTTCTTTTCGACCATCGTCAAGAAGCTTCTGAGCCTGCTCGGCTAACGATCATCCCCTCCCCCAAAGGGAGGAACGATCGGGGTTTTAA
>JAGWQR010000311.1 GCA_028869975.1 Alphaproteobacteria bacterium
GAACCCGAACAGGAAGGTGGTCGAGAAGCTTAAGTAATTGCCGACGCTCGGTAGCGCTTCCTGGCTGATCCCGCCGATATTGCCCTGATACGAGAGCAGATAATGCAGCGCGATCGGCATCGCCACAAAATAGGCCAGGCACGCGCCCATCGTGAACAGCACCGGTGTCATGATGAGGAAGGGTCGGAACGCGTTCTTCTCATGCGCATAAAGGCCGGGCGCAACAAATCGCCACAACTGGTTCGAAATGAACGGAAAAGCGAGCATCAGCGCCGCAAAGAATGCCACCTTCAACTGGGTGAAAAATCCTTCGAACACATTGGTGTAAATGAGCTTATTCTGTCCGGCGTGCTTGAGCGGTTGCAGCAGCATCTCATAAATCGGCTTGACGAAGAACAGGCACACCGCAAACGCCACCGCCAGCGCGGCGATGCTCCACAACAGCCGCGCGCGCAACTCGACCAGATGGTCGATCAGCGGCATCCGGCTGTCGTCAAGCTCGCTGGTCATGCGGCAGGCGGGGATGGATCAGCGGGGGGCTGTGCAGGGACTTGGCTCTCTGGCAGAACAGGCTCTGCCGGATGCGCCGCCATGATCCGCGCATTTTCTTCGGCCCATTTTTTTTCCATTTCGGCAAGCTCGGCTTCGCGCACCATCTGGTCGAATCCTGCGCGGAACTGGTGCGACAGCGCACGCGCCTTGCCCACCCATTTGCCAACCTCACGCAGCACGCGCGGCAAATCTTTGGGGCCAATCACAATGAGCGCGATAACCCCCCAGACAATCAGCTTTTCATAATCAAAATCGAGCATCGAGGCTCTCGCCCCTTAAATCAGTGCGTCTCGCTCTTGTCGGGCGTTTCTACCGTCTGCGTCGGCGGCACCGGCTGTCCTTCGAGTCTGTTGATCGGCTTCATCTCGGGCTGTTCATCGGCAATGCCCTTTTTGAAGCTTTTGATGCCCGAGCCCAGCTCTTCCATGACATTGGAAATCCGACCGCGCCCGAACAGCAGGACCACAACCAGCCCCAAAATCAGCACATGCCAAAGGCTTAACCCGCCCATCACAATTCTCCTTCGCTGCCTTCAACATAGGCGCTTTCGTCCGCGCTTTCCAGATGCAATGAGTCGAACGCCGTATCAACCGGATCAAGCAGCCCCGCAGCACGCAAATCCTCAATTCCGGGTAAGTCGCGGCGGCTTGCCAGCCCGAAATGTGCGAGAAATTCTGGCGTGGTCACATAAATAAGCGGCCGCCCCGGCACTTCGCGCCTTCCGGCAGGCTTCACCCAGCCCGCCGCCATCAGCACATCAAGCGTGCCGGACGAAATTTGCACGCCGCGAATCGCCTCAATCTCAGCGCGGCTGACCGGCTCATGATAAGCGATGATCGCCAGCGTCTCGATTGCGGCGCGGGAGAGTTTCCGGGTCTCCTCGCGCTCGCGCCGCAGCACAAAGGCGAGATCGGGCGCGGTCTGGAAGTGCCAGCGCCCGCCGCGCTCGACCAGATGCACCCCGCGCCCCTCATACTGGGCGGCGAGTGTGCGCAACGCCGCGCGGATGTCCACCCCCTCGCCGACATAAGCGGCGATTTCATTGATGGTCAGCGGTGCCTCAGCGGCGAACAGCACCGCCTCCACCGTGCGGGCAATATCAAACGCGGGGTCGTGGGCCGAATCGCTCATACCCGCCTCAAATAAAGCGGCGCAAACGCCTCCGCCTGTTGCAGATCGGCCCTGCCCAGCCGCGCCAGTTCAAGTGCGGCAAGGAAGGAGGAGGCGAGCGCCGAGCGCCGCAGATCAGGATCGTCGGTTTCGGGCAGGAAGCGGCTGATCTCCGTCCAGTTTACCGCCACACCGAGCAGCCGCGATACCCGTTCCAGCGCCTCATCAAGCGTGAGCACCTTGCGCGCATGGACAACATGAAACACCGGCGCGGTGCGCGCCTTGACCACGCCATAGGCGCTCATCAGATCATACAGCGTCGCGTCCCAGCGTGCCTTGCGCACGGTGCGTAGGCCTTCGGGCGCGCCCCGGGGGAACACATCGCGCCCCAGCCGGTCGCGCGCGAGCAGCCGCGCGCCGCCCTCGCGCATTGCCTGCAAGCGCTCGAGCCGCAATTGCAGCTTGAGCGCCAGTTCTTCCGGACTGGGATCAACTTCGGGATCACGCGGGAGCAGCAGCCCCGATTTGAGCCAGGCGAGCCAGGCCGCCATCACCAGATAATCAGCGGCGAGTTCAAGCTTCAACGCCCGCGCGCGCTCGATGAACGCCAGATATTGTTCAACCAGCGCGAGAATCGAGATGGCCCGCAGATCAACCTTTTGCGTGCGCGCCATGGCGAGTAGCATATCAAGCGGCCCTTCCCACCCGTCGATATTGAGGGTGAGCGTGTCGTCATAATCATGCAGGGCGAGCGTTTCGGTCATACGGGCACCACCCCGGCCCGCGCCAAGAATGCGTCGCGCTTGGCGATGAGCTCGGCATAAGGCGGCGGTCCGGCAGGGGCGGCGACTGTCGCCATCGCCGCATCCAGCCGCGCGCGCGCCGCGTCCGAAATCTCCGCCGCCGCCGCGCTCACATCGCGCATTTCATCAATATGTCCTGAGCAGTGCAGCACAATATCGCAGCCTGCCGCGAGCACGGTCCGCGTTTTTTCCGCCGTTGAACCAGGCAGTGCCTTCATGTTGAGGTCATCACTCATCAGCAAACCGTCAAACCCGATCCGCCGCCGGATAATATCACCGATCACCACCGGCGACATCGTGCCCGGGCGCGCATCATCCCACGCCTTGTAGACGATATGCGCGGTCATCGCCATGGGGGCCGCCTTGAGCGCGATGAAGGGTGCAAGGTCGGTTTCGAGTTCGTCTGCGCTTACGTCCACTACCGGCAGCTCCAGGTGCGAATCGCACATCGCGCGGCCATGCCCCGGGATATGCTTGATGACGCCAACCACGCCCGCCGCTGCCAAGCCTTCAAGCACCGCGCGGCCCAGCGCCGCCACGCGCAGCGGCTCAAAGCCATAGGCCCGATCCCCGATCACATCATGCGCGCCTTGCACCCGCACATCGAGCAACGGCGCGCAATTCACATTGATGCCCACCTCGGCGAGCATAAGCCCAAGCGCCATTGCGTTGCAGCGTGCCGCTTCAATCGCGGTCATCGGGGCAGTCTCATAGACTGCATCAAAGGCGGCGCCGGTCGGAAACGCATCCCATTCCGGCGGTTGCAGGCGCGCCACACGCCCGCCTTCCTGATCGATCAGGATCGGCACACCGGCGCGGCCAGTGATTTCGCGCAAGGTATCGGTCAGCGCTTTCAGCTGCGCACGACTCTCGACATTGCGCTTGAACAGGATGAACCCCGCTGGCGGGTGCGCGGCAAACAGCACGCGCTCCGGCGCACTCAGTTCCAATCCTGCCAGCCCAAAGAACACCGGTTGCATAACGCCTTCCTAGACCCGCCTGCCCCAAACGCAAGTGCAGGATAGATCGTTAATGCCCGACGTTCACCTTATTCCGGACTGGTGAAGCGCCTGCACCTGTGGCAGGCAAGTCAGATGACGGCAGGAAACAGCATAGCATTAACACGCAAACTGATCGATTCGCTCTATGTGGAAGCGATGGTATTGGCGGATGAAGCGCGCACCTATTTCGAGTTCGATTGCATCGAGGAGCGCAAGGCACTCGCGCCCACGCCGCGCGTGCTCTTCTCGTGCGAGGCCATCAAGGTTTCTACCAGACTGATGCACATCATTAACTGGCTGCTGGAGGCGCGCGCACGGATCGATGCAGAAATGCCGCCGCCGTTGCGCGAAGTTGAAGGCCGGGGCCGCAGCATCCTTGTCCTGCCCGCGCCTGCGCGCGAGATCATCATCGCGAGCGAAAATCTCTACACCCGCGTGCGGCGGCTTGATATACAACTCCATGATGAGCCTTCTCCCAGCCCGGTGCATGCGATGCAGGCGCAGATGCGCGCACGCATCAGCGCATCAATCTGAGAATGGCGTATCGATGAACACTGCGTCGCGCTTCTCCATATAGGCGCGGATCGTTTCTTTATGATTGGCTGAAGCGAGCAGTGCCGCCTGCTCGTGCGCCTCGGCCCACAGAATCGTCTCGGTATCGGCATCGGCGCTAAGATTGAACAGACGCTTGGCCGCGCGGATCGCATCCGGGCTAGTTGCTGCAATCTGGTGCGCAAGCGCCAGCGCGTCACTCAAGGGATTGGGCACGACCAGCGTCACCAGGCCCAGTGCCTCCGCTTCTTTACCCCGCACCTTGCGCGCGGTGTAAGTGAGGCTGCGCGCCACATCATCGCGCACCAGCCCGCGCAGCAGCGCAATCCCCGCCATATCGGGCACAATCCCCCATCGCGTCTCCATCACCGCCAGTTCGGCATTGGGCGCGGCAAAGCGGATGTCGACACCCAATGCAATCTGCAACCCTGCACCAAACACCGCGCCATGCAGCGCCGCGATCACCGGAACGGGGAGTTGCCGCCAGCCCAGCGCGACATGTTGGAAGATATTGGCTTTGCCATGGGTGCGCTCCGCGAGATCGAGTGCGCTCCCGCCCGCCAGCACGCCAATATCAATCCCCGCGCAAAACGCCTTGCCATTGCCCGACAGCACCACGCAGC
>JAGWQR010000312.1 GCA_028869975.1 Alphaproteobacteria bacterium
GGATTGGCCGCATAGCCCGCCTTGGCCAGGTTTCGCGGTGAGAATTCTGCCTCATCGGCGATAATCAGCCCGCCGGGTTTCAAATCACCGACATTGGTTTTGAGCGCGGCTGCATTCATCGCAATGAGGATGTCCGGTGCATCACCTGCTGTCTCAATCGCGTCCGAACCAAAATTGATCTGGAAGGCGGACACCCCAAAGGTTGTGCCCTGCGGCGCTCGAATTTCTGCCGGAAAATCCGGGAATGTCGCAAAATCATTGCCCGCCAATGCTGATGATAGCGTGAACTGCCCGCCCGTAAGCTGCATCCCGTCGCCCGAGTCGCCGGCAAAACGGACGACAACGGCGTCGGCCGAGTCAGGCAAAATCTGTGGTTCAAGTGTGGCGGCTATCGCCATAATATAACATCCTGCGCAATTTTTTGCAGTATGTATGGCACGAATTGCGGCATTGCAAAATAGATATTCTGTCAGCATGATGATCGTCGCTATTGTATCAAAGGAGCGTTGCGATGACAGAGCCCATGACGCCATTTGTGCGGCCGGATGTTCGGTTTTTTCTCGATAATCTGAGCAGCCTCGGGATGCCCGCGCTCAGCACAGTGCCGCTTGAGCTATTACGGGCGCAATCCGGATCGCTGACGCAATTCGACATTCCGGCAGGGCCGATGGCGGTCAAGCGTGATTTTGCCATTCCGGGGCCGACAGGTGCGATCCGGGCGCGCCATTATGACAAGCGCGAAGGGCGCAGCGGCGCGGGGCTGGTGCTCGTCTATTATCATGGCGGTGGATTCGTGGTCGGCGATATTGCCTCGCATGACTCGTTTGTCGCCGATATTGCGCAAACACTCGATATACCGGTCGTGTCGGTTGAGTATCGTCTGGCTCCAGAACATCCCTGGCCAGCGGCGCCGGATGACGCTGAAGCAGCGGCGCGCTGGGTGGCCGCGCATATGAACTGCACTGGCCTGGTTATCGCGGGAGACAGCGCGGGTGGCAATCTGGCCGTTGTCACCACAATGGCACTGCGGAATATGGCTGCCGCAAGGCCGGTCGTAGCGCAGTGGGCCATTTATCCAGTCGTGGCCGCGCGCGCGGATGCCTTCGCCAGCGGGCGCGAATTTGCCGAAGGCTATTTCCTGAGTACCGACGATATGATCTTTTTCGAAAAATCATATGCCGCCGATCCTGCAAGCTGGCGCTATGCGCCGCTCGGTCATGATATGACCGGAATGCCCCCCGCGCTTGTTTCCACCGCCTCGCTCGATCCGCTGTGCGATCAGGGACGCGCCTATGTCAAGGCGCTGGAGCAGGCTGGCGTGCTGGTGATGCACCGCGAAGCAAAAGGCAATATCCATGGCTATGCCACGTTCCGCAAGGCTATCCCCTCATCTATACAGGATGTGACCGGAGATCTGGTTGCACTCAAATCACTGCTCGACACATTGAAATGACAACACAGCTAGAATTACCGTATCGGCACGGCGTCGGGATCATGCTGCGCAACGCGTGTGGTCTGATCTGGGTCGGCCAGCGGCTCGACATGCGTTATGACGCCTGGCAGATGCCGCAAGGTGGGGTTGATCCGGGCGAGGACTCACGAACCGCAGCTTTGCGTGAGCTTGAAGAAGAAACCGGGATCGGCGCTGCGCTGGTGCGGGTGGTGACGCAAACGTCCGCCCCGCTGACCTATGATCTGCCGCCGGAACTGGTCGGCCAACTGTGGAAAGGGCGTTATCGCGGCCAATCACAACACTGGTTCCTGATGGATTTTCTCGGGGAGGATGCGGATGTGAATATCGCGACCGTGCACCCGGAGTTTCGCGTTTGGCAATGGGCGCCGCCCGAGACGCTGCCCGACCTGATCGTTGATTTCAAGCGCGCGCTCTATGAGGATGTGTTACGGGCGTTCGCGGATTTCCTCTAAATCCGCCCTGCCTTGATGACCAGCGGCCAGTTAATCGCACGCGGGGTATTGCCCCAGAGTGGCTTAAGCTGCGCGCGCAGCGCTGGAACCGGGTCTTTACCAGTCGCCGCCATATAGCGCCGCACCGCCGACCAGGTGGTGACATAGCCGAGCCATTGGTCGAGCGACCACAGCGCATTCATCGAAATGGCAGTAAAATTGAGTGGCGCAAACGGCCACGGAATCTCTTGGTATCCGGTTTCGACATGGGCGCGGTCGGCAGGCCAATAAGGGCCGATGTCCGCCTTGTAAAACTGTCTGACCTCCGCATCGATTTCAGGCGCGATCTGCGCCAGTTCATAGGCCGTCGCGATGATCGGTGCGCCGGGCTTGGCCACGCGCCGCGCCTCAGCATAAAAGGCATCAAAATCGAACCAGTGCAGCGCTTGCGCAATGAGAATGGCGTCGACGCTGGCCGCATCCAGCCCCGAATGTTCAGCGGGCGCTGCGCGAAAGTCGATCCGCTCATGCGCCTGAGCTGCCGCTATTTGCTGCGCGCTCGCATCGGTTGCGAACACATGGTCGAAATGGCGCGCCAGCCCCACGCTTGCCTGACCATTGCCGCAGCCGACATCCCACACCGCTCTGCGTGCGGGCGCAACCTGTGCTATCGCTGCAAACAGTGCATCGGGGTAAGTTGGCCGATAATCGGCATACGCCCCGGCATGGCCCGAGAAATGATCTTTGAAATCGTTCAAATCAACCCCGCCAGCGGTGATGATGGGTCAGCATACATCCGCTTGCCCATCCGCCCTGCGCGATAGGCGGTGCGCCCCGCTTCCACCGCCAGTTTCATCGCGCGCGCCATGCCCATCGGGTCTTTCGCCTCGGCGATGGCGGTGTTCATCAGCACGCCGTCGCAGCCCAGTTCCATTGCAACTGCCGCATCGGAGGCCGTGCCCACGCCGGCATCAACCAGCACCGGCACCTTCGCGCCCTCAACAATCAGCCGGATCGTCACCCGGTTCTGAATGCCAAGGCCGGAACCGATCGGTGCGCCCAGCGGCATGATCGCAACCGCGCCCGCTTCTTCAAGCTGTTTCGCGGCAATCGGATCATCAACGCAATAAACCATGGGCTTGAAACCTTCGCGCACCAGCACTTCGGTCGCTTTCAACGTCTCGCGCATATCCGGGTAGAGCGTGCGCGCTTCGCCCAACACTTCAAGTTTGAC
Organism: Alphaproteobacteria bacterium; assembly: GCA_028869975.1. Classification (GTDB taxonomy): domain Bacteria; phylum Pseudomonadota; class Alphaproteobacteria; order Sphingomonadales; family Sphingomonadaceae; genus JAGWQR01. The sequence continues at coordinate 3,140 of JAGWQR010000312.1, forward strand.
CAGGTCCCAGCCGCCCGCCTCACGCGCCAGCCGCAGCGTGCGGATCGCCTCATCGGCGGTGAAGCAACCGGCGGTATTGGGCAGGTAAGTATATTTTTTGGGGTCGATAAAATCGGTCAGCATCGGCGCGCTCGGGTCGGACACATTCACCCGCCGCACTGCTACCGTGACGATTTCAGCGCCCGACGCTTCGACTGCCGCTGCGTTCTGCGCGAAGTCCTTATATTTGCCGGTGCCGACGATCAGGCGGGAAGAGAATGTGTTGCCCGCGACCATCCATGGATCAGTTTGAGTCATCCGTGTGCCCTACCCGCCCCCGACAAAATGCACAATCTCCAGCACATCGCCCTCCGCCAGCAACACATCCATCAAGGTTGAGCGCGGGACAATCGCCAGATTGCGCTCAACCGCAATTTTCGTCGAATCAAGCCCCAGTTCCTCGGCAAACGCAGCAATGCTCAGCCCCAAGGCAACCGTGCGCGGTTCGCCATTGAGTGTAATCGAGAGTGTTTCGTTCATTTTCGTGCTTTGCAATTTAAGTTCCGTGTCCATATAACCGCACCCTACACCAATCAACCGAGACTCATCACGGAACGCCCTATGGCCAAAACAATCTTTGTCCTCAATGGCCCCAACCTCAACCTGCTCGGTATGCGCGAGCCTGAAATTTACGGGCATGACACGCTGGATGATATTGCCGGGCTGCTTGATGATGAAGCGCGCGCACTAGGCTTTGCCATCGATTTCCGCCAATCCAACCATGAAGGCCATCTGATCGACTGGTTGCACGAAGCCAATGCCGAGGGCGCGCACGCGGTGCTGCTCAATGCGGGGGCGTATACGCACACTTCGATTGCGCTGCATGATGCGATCAAGGCGATCAAGGTGCCGGTGATCGAGGTGCATCTTTCCAACCCACACACCCGTGAAGCATTCCGTCACCATTCCTATGTTGGCATGGCCGCGAAGGCGA
>JAGWQR010000313.1 GCA_028869975.1 Alphaproteobacteria bacterium
CTTGAGCCATGGTACGAAACGGACGAAGTGCGCTCGGCGTTCGCCTTTGATGCTGTGGTCGGCAGCTATGCGGGCGTCTCAACGCCGGGCTCAGCTTATGTCTTGCTCCACCATGTCTTTGGCGAGATCAATGGCAAGAAGGGCATGTGGGGCCATTCGGTCGGCGGTATGGGCGCGATCACACAGGCGATGGCCAAGGCATGTGAACTGGCAGGCGTTGAGATTTCGCTTGAAGCTCCAGTTGCAAAACTGCTGACCGATGGCGGAAAAGTCAGTGGCGTCAGGCTCGAATCGGGCGAGGAGATCGCCGCACCCATCGTTGCGGCCAATGTTGGCCCCGCCTTGCTCTATCGGCAACTGGTGGAGGCGGGCGATCTCTCACCCGAATTCCGCAAACGCATTGCCAACTTCAAAACAGGATCTGGCACGTTCCGGATGAATGTCGCACTTTCGGAACTCCCAGATTTCAGCGTGCTGCCGGGCAGGGAACAGGCCGAGCATCACACGGCAGGCATCATCATTGCGCCGGGGTTGGACTATATGGACGCGGCTTATGATGATGCACTCAAACATGGCTGGTCACGCAAACCGATTGTCGAGATCAAGTTGCCAACCACGGTGGATGACAGCCTGGCGCCGCCGGGCCAGCATATCGCCTCACTTTTCTGTCAGCAATTTGCGCCGAAACTCCCGGACGCGCGGAGTTGGGACGATGCACGTGAGGAAGTGGCTGATCTCATAATTGATTCTGTCACCGAGCATGCGCCCAACTTCAAGAACGCCATTATTGCGCGGCAAATCCACTCGCCTCTCGATCTGGAGCGCAAATTCGGGCTGATCGATGGTGATATTTTTCATGGTCGCATGTCGCTGGAGCAAATCTGGGCGGCGAGACCAATGCTCGGCCATGGCGATTATCGGGGGCCGATCAAGGGCCTGTATATGTGCGGATCGGGCACGCACCCAGGGGGCGGCGTTACCGGTGCACCAGGGCATAATGCCGCGCAAGGAATCTTAAGGGATAGCAAACTGTTAAGAAGATTTTTTAGCTAAATAGTTGAAGTAATAGAGCGGGATAACGGTCGCCATCAGCAACAATGAATCGCGCACCGCTTCCCACCCCGTTCCCCATATGACCCAGAATGAAAAGGCGAGGGCGATCAGTGCCGGCATCCGCACAATTCCGCGCATAATCAACGCACAGCACACGCCCACATAGAGCCAGAGGTTAGAGGCCGTTGTCACCGTCTGCATGAAATCAAGCAGGCCGCTCGTGGTCTGTCCTCGTCCGAACAGGATCATTGCGCATGACGTCCCGCTGGAGAGCAACAACAGCCGCACAGGGACATCGCGGCCGCTCAACCGTGTAAATGCTTTTGGCAGCAGCCCGGCGCGCGCCATCCCCAACGGCAGTTCGGCATTAATGAGCAGCCAGCCATTGAGCGCACCAATCGCAGCAATGGCCACGAACAGCGACACCACCGGCCCGACACCGTGGCCAAGATAGGTTTCCAGAAAGAACGCCACCGGCGCACCAGATGTGCGCAGTGCGGCATTGGGCAGGGCAAGGAGTATTCCGGTGCAAAGGATGAGATATAGTCCGCCGGTCAATCCGGTACCCAGCATCATCGCGCGCGGCACATTATGTGCAGGTTCGCGAACCATTCCGGCAACCACTGCAACCCCTTCGAAGCCGAGCATGGCAAAAAATATATATCCGATCGCATGAGTTATAGTCGGAATTTGCAGCGGCACATGAGGTTGGACCTCGGTAAGCATACCGTGAGCGCCCAGCCACATGACGACGAGCAAAGCCACAATCAGCGGGATCAGTTTGAGCACAGTCGAAACAAGCTGAAACCAGCCAACCCCGCGCGCACCACCTAGATTGAGCACAGTCAGTCCCCAGAGAATGATATTGGCGCTCATGATGAGTATATCGGTATTGGCTGCAAGCTTCGGGAATACCAGAGCCAGATAGCGCACCGCGCCCAGCGCGTAAAATGCGTTTGCCGAGCAATTTGATGCCCAGTAACTCCACCCAATCAGAACACCGGGAATTGGCCCGAGTGCGCGCGTACACATCGTAACAGCGCCGTCCGCATCGGGCATGGCCTGTGTTAACTTTCCAATCAGCCAGGCGAGCAGCATCGCACCGGCAATGGCGCAACTCCATCCTGCCACACTAACCATGCCGAATCGCGCAATCTGTCCGGGCAGCAGGAAAATGCCGGGCCCGATCATCCCGCCAACAGCGAGTGCAGCCGCCATCGGCAGACCATAAGGCCGACGATTGTCCACACCTTGTGTTCGTGCACTATTTATTTTCATCGCTCTGCATCATGATGTTAACCCCGGTGCAAAGAAATGCAAGCCGTTTAATTTAACATAATATATATTATCGGATATTTTGATATGGCTACGGGCCTTCTCCAATCCCGCTTCATTCAATGCTTACGCGCCATTTCACGTGAACCTATATCGCTACGGCAAAAGCCTTCGGGAAAATCTATCGCGGCGACTGCGGCATAGGCTTTGCCCTGTGCGTCAGCGACGTTTGTTGCGCAAGCTGTCACGCTCAGCACGCGGCCACCATCGGCAATCAGTGCGCCAGTGGCATCAAATCCGGTTCCGGCATGGAATATTCTTGCGTCACCCACATCCCCGATACTAATCAGCCCACCGCGCTGTGGCTGATCCGGATAACCGCGCGCGGCAAGCACAACCGTCAGCGCCGTATCATCACGCAACCGTACGGGCGGTTGGCTGGCCAGCGCTCCTGTGGCTGCCGCATAGAGCAACGCAGCGAGATCACCCTCAAAGCGCATCATCAGCACCTGGCATTCAGGATCACCGAAACGGGTGTTGTATTCTATGAGCTTTGGCCCTTCGGCGGTCAACATCAATCCGGCGAACAGCACCCCCGTAAACGGCACACCGCACCGCGACATATATTCTAGTGTTGGTCTAATAATATCGCGGAACACTACTGATTGTATGGATTTTGTAAAAAGCTTGGTTGGCGAATAGGCCCCCATACCGCCGGTGTTGGGACCAGTGTCGCCATCGCCGACGCGCTTATGATCCTGCGCGGCACCAAACGGAATTGCGTGAGTACCATCACAAATAGCAAAAAAACTGACCTCTTCACCGTTCAGAAATTCCTCGATAACAATTGCAGCGCCCGCCTTGCCGAAATGCCCGTCAAACATCATGCGGATGGCAGCATTTGCCTCGTCCTTTGTTTGTGCGATGATAACACCCTTCCCCGCCGCAAGCCCATCAGCTTTGATGACCACGGGCAAACCAAAGCGCCCGACAGCCGCGAGCGCAGAGCCTGCGCTGTCAAACCGGGCATAGGCCGCCGTGGGGATTTTCATGGCGGCGCACATATCCTTGGTGAAACCCTTGGAGCCCTCAAGTTGCGCTGCTTTTGCACCCGGCCCGAACACAGCAATCCCGCCCGCGCGCAGTGAATCGGCCAACCCGTCGATCAGCGGCGCTTCCGGGCCGATCACGACCAGATCAATGCTGCGTTCTGTACAGATTGCCATGATAGCGGCATGATCTTTAACGTCACACGCTACACATTCCGCCTCCTGCGCAATCCCCGGATTGCCGGGTACAGCAATCAGCAAATCGCACGAAGGGGATTGCCTCAGCCGCCACGCCAGCGCATGTTCGCGTGCACCACCGCCAATCAGTAAGATATTCATGCCCTACCTTGCACCCGATCCTGTTTCCTCAGACCCCGCCGGCCCGACGCAGCGCCTGATAACCGAGAGTAGTCCCGGCGACAACGCCCCTCCCCTCAGTATCAGCGAAATTGCTCAGGCGCTCAAACGGCATATCGAGAGCGGGTTCAGCCATATCCGGCTGCGCGGCGAGATTTCGGGCTGGAAACGCGCAGCGTCGGGCCATGCGTATTTTACGCTGAAAGACAGTGATGCCGCGATCGATGCGGTACTTTGGAAAGGCACGTCGGGGCGGCTGACGTTCCATCCCGAGGATGGGCTTGATGTGATCGCAACCGGCAAAATCACTACCTATCCGGGGCGTTCGAAATATCAGATAGTGGTTGAGTCGCTTGAGCTAGCGGGCGAAGGCGCGCTGCTTGCGCTGCTTGAAAAAACCAAAGCGCGGCTGGCGGCGGAAGGTCTGTTTGCGCCCGCGCACAAACGCTCCCTGCCTGCGCTGCCACACCGGATCGGTATCGTGACCTCGCCAACCGGGGCCGTAATTCATGATATTATCCACCGACTTGAGGCCCGTTTTCCGGTTGAGGTCATTGTCTGGCCGGTGCTGGTGCAGGGCAATGGATCGGCGCAGCAGGTGGTCGCCGCCGTCGAGGGCTTTTCTGCCTTGCCGCCCTCCGCGCGCCCTGACCTGGTGATTATTGCACGCGGCGGAGGCTCGATCGAGGATCTATGGACGTTCAATGAGGAAATCGTGGTGCGTGCAATCGCCGCATCGTTGATCCCGACCATCTCGGCGGTTGGCCATGAAACCGACACGACTTTGGCCGATTATGCTGCCGATTTGCGTGCGCCTACCCCCACGGCGGCGGCAGAACTTGCGGTGCCGGTGCGCGCACAGCTTGCGGCTGCGATTGAGTCACTGCATCTGCGTTCTCTTAAAGCAATTTCTAATAAAGCAGAGCGTGCGCGGGAACGCTTTGAAGCGCAAGCGCGCCGTCTCCCCTCTGGCGATACGCTGCTCGGGCAGGTGCGTCAGCGGTTTGATGACAGGAGTGCCGCACTGGTTCGCGGGCTGGCGGACCGGATTGCCTTGTCGCGCCTCATGCTGTCGGGCGTCTCGGCGGCACTGCGACCCGTAGTTTTGACCAACCGCCTTACCCTGAAACAGGAACGATTTTATCAACTTAATCAACATATTAAACCTGATATATTGCAAACAAGATTAAGTGATGCGCGCACGCGACTGGAGCAGACCTGGCGGCTCGCGCAATCCTTTCACCCTGATCGGCCCCTTGCGTTGGGTTATGCACGGATTGAGACGCACCGGGGTGATACTGTCACGACTGCCCGTGCAGCACAGGCCGCCCGGCATCTCAGATTGCGCTTCCGTGATGGTGCCGTTGATACGATTGTTGACAGCAAAGATGTGTCACCTCCGCTTGAGCCGAAGCGCCCTCGTCCGTATAAGGACAAGTCTGTGCAGCCCAAATTACTGTAATTCTCTCATAGGACAGCCCAAATGCTGATGTCAAATTCAACCGGAAAACTTGCCAGGCTTCATTATATGGCCAATGGTTTCCGGCTTCTCGCACATGGCGATCATGTCGTCTGTGCGGTAACCGGCGAAGCGATCCCGCTTGAAAGCCTGCGCTACTGGAGTATCGACAAGCAGGAGGCCTATGCCTCACCCGCTGCTGCCACGGCCGCTGCGCTCGGCAAGACGGAGTCGCGTGCATGAAAATGATGATATGGATTGCGCTGATGGGCTTGGGCATGGCAGCCAGTGGGCAGCAGCCGACACTCAACGATGCTGTCGCCCGGGCGGACACGCACCCGTTGCCTGTGACCAATATCGGCATTTTTCACCTTGCACGTGCCCCTGAACAGGGGATTTTGACACTGGGGCACGTTCCCGCAGGCACACAGCGCCTGGTCATTGATGGCCGCGAGGTGCATTTCGCTCCCGATGGCACATTCGCGATCGGTTTTGATCGCGATTATGCAACAACGGTGCTGATTTCGGCGTTCCAGCCGAATGGCGCGGTGGTGTCCGAACGCCTGCCGGTGCGCAAACATGCATGGCAGATTTCTCACCTGCCTGCCACAACCCGTAACCCGGTTTCTGATGCAGACTTCCAGGCGCGACGCCCTGCTGAAATCGCACAAATCGTTGCGGCGCGCGCCAATGTCAGTGATGCCTTTGGCTGGCGGCAGCATTTCATATGGCCCGCGCACGGACGCGTGTCAGATCTGTTCGGATCGCAGCGCATTTATGGAACCCTACCCGCTGCGCCGCATGGCGGAGTTGATGTCGCAATTCCGCAAGGCACGCCGATTGTCGCGCCCGCGCAGGGCATTGTCGTACTCGCCGCAGACCACCCGTTCACGCTCGAAGGCAATCTTCTGATGGTCGATCATGGCATGAGCGTGAACAGTGCGTTTCTGCACATGTCGCGAATTCTCGTTCACAAGGGCGATGTTGTGCATCAAGGGCAGTTGCTCGGCTATTCCGGCATGACCGGGCGCGCCACCGGTCCGCATCTCCATTGGGCGATGAAATGGATGGCAGAACGGGTCGATCCAATGTCTCTCACCGGGCCGATGCGCTGAGTTATATGGCTAGCCGATAGTGCGATAACGGGCCGCGCGCCCCCTGCCCTCGATACTCAAATCGGCAAACGGGTTGCGCCGCGTATCCGTCACGACGCTGTAGAGCCGGTATAGATCGGGTAGAAAATGCCCCCAGTTGCCAATTTCACCGCCCGCATGCGCTGCCCAGACCCGGCCATCTTGATGCGTTTCTTTTTTCTTGGTGCCGATCGCGGAGGACACCCCCTCCACGCCATTATCGGCCTTTTGCCATTGATGCACCCGGTAGCCCAGCGGCTCATTGGTATGGATCGACGCTTCATCCATACCAAGTCCCGCCACAACAATCACATGCTCCATCTCGATCAGATCACGAATGAAATCAGGCACTTCTTCGAGTTTCTCGAAGCGGATGTAGATATCCTGCCGCCGCCCGTCATCCCATGTTTGCGGCGCGTTATGCACTGCGCCGAGCGGATTGCCATGCACTGGCGGGATTGGCCAGGTCAGCGGCTCATGCTGCTCCGGGTGCCAGAGGATGAAGCCCTTTTCCATGTTCGACCAGAACCAGTCGATCATGCGCGGGGTCACGCCATCGAGCGCCCAGCGGAAATGCGTGCCAACTTCATTCTGTGTCAGGTTCATATCCATTGTCCTAAGCTTTCGGCGGCTCGACGACGCGGATGCTGAGCTCGCGAAGCTGCTTTGGTGTCACCGTCGCCGGCGCGCCCATCATCAGATCCTCAGCCCTTTGGTTCATCGGGAAGGCGATCACTTCGCGGATATTGGGCGTGTCGGCGAGCAGCATCACCATCCGGTCCACACCCGGTGCCGAGCCGCCATGGGGTGGTGCGCCGAATTTGAAGGCGTTAATCATCCCCGCGAAGTTCGTGTCCACGTCATGCTGGCTGTAGCCCGCAATCTCGAAGGCTTTGTACATGATGTCGGGCCGGTGGTTCCGGATTGCGCCCGAACTGAGCTCAACCCCGTTGCAAACAATATCATACTGATAGGCAAGAATATCGAGCGGGTCTTTGTTTTCCAGCGCTTCCAGCTCACCCTGTGGCATCGAGAAGGGGTTGTGCGAAAAGTCGATCTTCTTCGCTTCCTCGTCATATTCATACATCGGGAAATCGACGATCCAGCAGAAGCGGAATTCGCCGGGCGCGATCAGATCAAGCTGCTCGGCGACGCGCGTGCGCGCCGCGCCAGCCAGCTTGGCGGCCTGAAGCTGCTTGCCGGCGGCGAAGAAGCAGCCATCGTCCGGCCCCAGCCCCATCGCCTCATAGAGCGCAGCCATGCCCTCCTCGCCATGATTCTTGGCAATCGGCCCGCCAAACTCACCGCCCTTGCGCGTGACATAGCCCAGCCCGGCATGGCCTTCTGCGCGCGCCCATTCGTTCATATCATCGAAGAATTTGCGCGACTTGTCGGCGGTTTTGGGCGCGGGAATCGCCCGCACCACGCCACCGCCGTCCACAATCCGTGCAAACAGGCCAAA
>JAGWQR010000314.1 GCA_028869975.1 Alphaproteobacteria bacterium
GCAGCACATGCGGGCTGATCCGCGCGGGATCAATACCTACCGCCAGCGCAAGTGATTTCACCTCCTGAAACAAACGCACCCGGCTGAGATGTGCCTTGCCTCCGGGGACCAGGTATTTGCTGCTACCGGGCCGATGTGTCCGCCACGCCGCTACTGCCGCGCGCGCGCGATCCGAAACCGGCACCATCCGCTCCTTGTCGCCCTTACCTATGATGATTGCGAAGGACCGATCGGGCGCGATTGCGAACAGATCGAGCGCGACCAGTTCGCTCGCGCGCAACCCCGAGCCATAAAGCAGCTCAATGAGCGCCGCGAGACGGAAGGCATTGGGCTGCGGTGGCACTTCTGCTAGCCGCCGCGCTATCTCATCAAACAGCAGCACAACCTCAGCCTGATTGATCATTTTGGGCAAATGCTGCGCGCCCCCGACGCGCGGCAGCGCATGCGCGGGATTATCTGTGCGAAGGCCCTCTTCTTCCAGAAACGCAAAAAAATGACGCAGCGCCGAGGCTTTACGGGCCACGGTCGTCCGCTTATGGCCTGCCCAAAGTGCACCCAGCGACGCGAGCATATCCGCCTTCGCCATGCCCAGCCGCCCCCCCAGCGCCGCTGACGTCGCCGTCAAATCACGTCTATAGGCATCAAGTGTGTTCTGGCTGGCTCCGCGTTCAGCCCCCATCATTTCGAGAAAACGACCGATCAATGCGGCGTCGTCACTCACGCCCGGGTCAGCGCCTCGGCGGCGATCATCCGTGCTTCCGGTTCCATGCCGACTGTGCGGAAAGCCGCGACGATATGGAGCAGGAATTCAGGCGGGACATCCTGCCAGTTGAGACTTTGCATTCCCGCCGCCGCGAGCAGCGCGACCGTTCCCTGTTCATGACGGCGCGCTGCGGCATCAATCGCGCGGGTCCAGGGCGAATTCAGCCCGAAGTTGATGTCATATTCACGTGCATAGCCGCCCGCATCAGCGGCATTGATCCGGCCGAGTCCGATCAGCGAGGCCACTAGAAAGCGCGTGCGCTGTACGCCGGTCGATTGATAGGCGGAAATCTGGCCACTGCTGATGTCCACCACATTTTGTGGCGCGCCCACGGCAAGCAACCCCCAGGTGCGCCGCGCCGCATCATCGCTCCCGCTGTTGAGCGCACGCGCCCAGCGCTCGGCCTGCGTATCCAGACCGGCTGAAAGCATCGAGGCGATAAGCGCATCACCATATTTGGCATCCCCCGAATCCGGCTCCAGCGCGGCGGCGGCGCGCGCCGTCAGGATCAGGCGGGCATATATATGATTGTCATCTAGGTTCGGTGCAGACCAGAGCGTGTGCATCGCCTCCAGGCGTGACAGCTGGGTATCACCGGCATACGCATCCTTGAGCAGGGCCGGCACGCTGTTTGCCGTCTGGGTCGTATCGCTTTCATCGGCGAGTGCGCTGTAAAAATCGACAAGTGCAGCACTCGAATAGACACCGAGTGTGGCAGCCCAGTCCGCACCATCTGCTCGGTCGCTCAATTTCAGCATCGGCAGACGCGCCGACCAGGCCCGCACATTGGGACGCGAAGTATTATAAAGCGTGGCCGGGATCGTCAGACCGACCGCCGATGCCGTGCCGAAGCGCCAGGTATCCAGATGATAGACATTGTCCCACTGTATATCGACCGCGCGTCGTGCATTTTTGCCTGCGCCGACCACACGCTCGGCGAACTGCGCATCAATGCCACCTATACCGGTATCCTGCTGCGCCTCGCGCAGATAGGACGTTGCCGCACCTGCATCGCCGGCAAGCGCTGCACAAATGGCGCGGGCATAACTCCACGCCGCATCATCGCTGCGCTGCTCACCTTGCGCCTGAATTGGGCAGATCGAAGCCAGGTCGGCGCTGGCAAGCGCGCTCTGCATCGCCACTTCGTCCAGCTTCGGCGTGTAATTATCGGTATCGACCTGCTGGATGAGCAGCCGCGCCGAATCAGCCTCGCCCATGCGCAAAAGCAGCCAGGCACGTTCGGCGGCCCAGTCCGCACCGTTGACATCGTGCGGCGTCGTCAACTTGCTGAGCAGCGCACGACGCAGGATGATCGACACCCAGCGCGAGGCCACCGGTGCCGCAGTCGCGCGCATCACCGCTTCCAGACGATGACCGGAGAGTGCTCCGAATGCGCCGGGATTCATCCCCTTCATGGCCGGGGTCAGCAGCCCGATCTGCGCCAGCGAGCGGCGTTCCTGCGGCGGCAGATCATATTTTGGCGTGGGGATGGCGCTGGTATCATCCACCGCTGCGGCTACATTGCCAAGCGCATCGGCTTCCGCCGCCGAGGGCGCATTGTCACCGCCAGACGTTGCCGCCGTCGCATTATTGGCTGGCGCATTGAGCTTGAGTTCATCGAGCAGATCGTGCGGCGCGGCGCTGTTGCCCGAATCAGCGGGTGGCGTCGGCACCGGCCTGGCTGAGTCCTTTGCCGGTGCAGACTGGCCAAAGCCTGGCGGCAGCAGCGACTGCGGCTTCTTGTCGCCAAAGACAGGAATGGCGGCCAGCAGCACCGCCATCGCGCCGCCGTACATCAGGATTTTAGCCCTTGATCGTAACATTCAATATCGGTGTTTCAATATGATGCACCGGTTGCTCGTGCACGCGCAGCGACAGCAGCACCGCCAGCACGATCACAACACCACCTGCAATCAACCCTATGCGCTTGATCATGGCACACCTTTTGCCCGAAAGGGATACGCCGTGTATAGCCCCAAAATGCATATGCCTCCCCCTATTCCATTTTTACCCGACAAACCTGTCGTGCTTGTCGGCCTGATGGGGGTAGGCAAATCGAGCATCGGCAAGCGTCTGGCCGCGCGGTTGCACCTGCCTTTTGTCGACGCCGACCATGAAATCGAGCAGGCCGCCGATCTCAGTATTTCAGAAATTTTCGAGCGGTTTGGCGAGCCTTATTTCCGCGATGGCGAAGCGCGCGTCATCGCCCGGCTGCTGGCTGGTGCGCCCAAGGTTATCGCCACCGGCGGCGGCGCCTTCATGCACCCGCGCACCCGCACACAAATCCTGAAGAGCGCCCATACCTGCTGGCTCGATGCCGAAATCGACGTGCTCGCCGAGCGGGTGGCGCGCAAATCGCACCGGCCCCTGCTCAACGGGCGCGATGCAAAAACCGTGCTTGCCGATCTAGCCAGCCTCCGCACTCCGGTCTATGCGCTGGCCCCCATCCACATCAAGAGCACAAAAGGCCCGCCGGACATGATCGTTGACCAGATTATCGAAAAGTTGCGCCATGCCTGAGCGCCGACCCAGGTTTGAAGTGCCGGTCGCGCTCGGCACGCGCAGCTATACCATATTAATCGGAAGTGGTACATTAGCAGATGCCAATAACTTATTGTCACCGCTGCTAAAAGGCCGTGCCCCCTGCATCATTTATGACGCCAATGTGACGCCGCATCTGGCGCAGCTCACTGCGCAGCTTCCCGCGGCAAAATGTTTTGAAATTACATCAGGAGAATCCTCTAAAAGCTGGTTAATATTAGAAAAGCTTGTAGACTGGCTGCTTGAACAGGGCGTCGAGCGCGCGGATCATATCATCGC
>JAGWQR010000315.1 GCA_028869975.1 Alphaproteobacteria bacterium
ACGCCGTTGTTGGCGAGGATTGCCACCGGCATCCCCCAGATATGCGCAAAACCGCAGACAAGCGTGGTGCCATACAGCGCCTTGAACTCGTGAAATTCCGAGCCATCCACCAGCCGCGCGATCACCTCATGCACGTCATAAGGTGCGCGGACATCCTGCGGGATGATGCCGTAAAGCTCTTCGGCGGCGAACTTGGGTGGGCGGGGCTCGGCCATGTTGATGTCAGGCTTCGTTTGTGGAGGGAGGTGCGAGACAATATCGCGCACGATGGTGAGCGCATGTTCGTCATTTTCGGCGAGATGATCGACCACGCCCGATTTGCGCGCGTGCAGATCGCCACCGCCTAAGTCCTCCGCACTAATCTCCTCACCCGTCGCGGCCTTGACCAGCGGCGGGCCGGCAAGGAAAATGGTGCCCTGATTGCGCACGATCACGGTCTCGTCGCTCATCGCGGGAACATAAGCGCCGCCTGCCGTGCATGAGCCCATCACACAGGCAATCTGCGGAATGCCGCGCGCGCTCATCTGCGCCTGATTGAAGAAGATGCGGCCGAAATGCTCGCGATCGGGGAACACCTCGGCCTGATGCGGCAGGTTCGCACCACCCGAATCCACAAGGTAAATGCACGGCAGATGATTCTCGAGCGCTATGTCCTGCGCGCGCAGATGTTTCTTCACCGTGAGCGGGTAGTAAGTGCCACCCTTCACAGTCGCGTCATTGGCGACAATCACACACTGCCGACCCGACACGCGGCCAATGGCGGTGATCAGCCCCGCGCCGGGCACCTCGTCATTGTAACAGCCATTGGCGGCAAGCTGGCCCAGTTCGAGCAACGGCGACCCCGGATCAAGCAGTCGCTCGACCCGCTCGCGGGGCAGCAATTTGCCGCGTGCCGTGTGCCGGGTGCGCGACTTCTCATCACCGCCGAGCGCCGCCTGCGCCACCCGCGCCCAGAGTGCGTCCTTGAGCGCGATGTTCTGCGCGGCGCGTGCCTGCGTTTCCACGCTCTCCATATCTATCTTTGTGCCCAGAACCGGTGCGCTCACCTGTCATGCCCTTGTTGCTACTTTCTAACCTCGTGTAATAAAATTGCACGAAGGCGCAGATGGCGCAAGTCAGATCATGCAAGTGCAACCTTATATAGGATTTCTCCATCAAAAAACATGGTCAGTAGCTACAGACCACTGCGCGGAACTCATCATCCCGGTTTAAGTCAGCCTGCCCCATGGTCCGCATCGGCCGTTCCACGGGGCAGTTTGCAACCACTCTCGCTTCCCGCCATCAGAGGCTTGCGAGAACACCAGTGAAAATCAAACCTGAACACCAGTTGACGATAGGTCTACAATTTGAATCCGAGTGAAATTCCCGCCGAGGTTTCGGAGAGCGAAACATCGGCTTCGCCGCCGCCATAATTGGCGGGGATCGAACCATTTCCCGCCACGGTGTTACGCAAGGCGTGCATCAAATAGCCGGTTACAATCAGATTGTGTCTGGAGTTCCAACTCGCTCCAAGTGTCAAATGATCCTGCACCACACCAGGAGCAAGGATGTTGAGAAAAGTTTGCGAGGCCTGCACCGGATTGCCAGAATGGCTATATCCTGCGCGCAAGGTTAAACGCGGTGTGGCTTTAAGCGCCATCCCGATCTTAAAGACCGAAATATTCTTCCAACCGAAGCCTGGGCCACCAACCGCCCCGAACGGCACCCCAGTAAAGAGTGGTGCCAGCGGCATGCTTACCGAAGAAGCGTCGCTGTAATTGATCCGCTTGTAATCAAAGCCGATTGTAACCGGGTTTATAATTCCGGTAGAAATTCCCACGCCCCAGTTGGATGGAATGTCAAAGCTGCCGCTATTGTTGAACAGCCCTGCATATTTGCCGAATTTTCCTGTGCCAACTTTGGATTGATAATAGGCTCCGATACCCAGCAATCCACCAAAATTGCCATAATAGCCAACCCGAAAACCAACACCCGCTGACCAGCTTTCACCTAGGTTGGTGAAGTGGGCCGGATCTGCAGAAGCCACTGTAAAAGGCTGGATTCCTGTTGCGCGGAAACTCTGGATCGCAATCGTTGGAGAAATGCCGATGCTTTGTCCGTAAGTCAGTTCCTTGGCAACAGTCGGCGTGATAAAGATCTGCTTCAGATCAACACCTGCATTGCCCTGAGCACCAAAGTTGGCGAAGGGATTGGTCTTGTAATTCGTGTCCATACCCCCATTGCCGTATATTGCGAGACCGACAGCAAGGCTGGGACTAAGCTTTTTGACAACCCCAAGATTGGGGAGTACGAACGGGTTGGATCCGTTGCCGCTATAATAACCATTCAAGCTTGCCATGCCGCCTGTCGGGGTCGGGAAAGCGTTGCCATGAATTGTGGTGCTGCGATCTGGCGCAAACACCTCGACTCCCACATCAATACGCGTATCAAGTGCGGTCGCGGTGGCAGGATTGGTTGCTATCGCAAGCGAATCCTGTGGCATGGCAATGGCAACGCCCCCCGATCCGGACGCACTTGCACCTACGCCATCAAGAAAATAGCCATCTGTCGCGTAAGCATCCTGCGCACAAAATGCGGTTCCGGCCAAAATAGCTGCGCGTATAAAAATAGATTTTCTTCTTTTCTGATTTAGTTTTAACATTTTCCCTTACTCCTCTCCTAGATTGTGACTCCACCGATTTAATTTATTAATAAAACGCATTAAATTTCCATTTTAATTAGATTTCTTCTATGATTTTGCGTAGCAAGAGCATAAATTCTAAGTAAATCATCTTCCGTCACATCTACAAATGTATCTATCTGACTCAAGGCCACAACAAAATCTTCATGTGATATTTCACCGGGGACAGACACAAGTGGGCGTTTGTCGCTGAGTTCCTGGATTGCCGTGCTTCGGCGCCATTTGAATAGTGCATTGAATGCCAGGCCGATGATGAGTATGATTATGGTGTTTATCGCCACAGGGGCCAGCAAATAATGATAACCGAGGCCGCGTATACCTGCCCCCCCGATACGGCGATCAATGCTGTTGCACCACCGGGTGGGTGCAGACAGCGCAGATAGTGCATGGCTCCTATCGCGAGTCCGACTGCGCAGGCGGCACTGAATTCGATGCTGGAAATGAACCGGGCGCATGTTACGCCAATTGCGGCGGAGATGAGGTGTCCTCCCACGAGTGGCCACGGCTGAGACAGAGCACCGCGCGGCACCCCAAAAACCAGCACGGCGCTGGCCCCCATCGATCCGAGCACTGGAGACACGGCCCACGCCCCCAGGATATGATCGGTCGCGAGATAGAGCATAAATATGGATAAAGCGCCGCCGACCAGGGAAATCAGCCGCTCAACACTGCTGACCGGGCTGAATTCAATCCCAAGAAAATGGACGAAAAACAGACGCCATGAATTGCTGTCGATATGCACTATATTTTTGACCAGAACCAAATTCAGGCCGTATGCCTGATCAGAAAGCGATAAACACCGCCTGCTTCACCTGTCTCAACAAGGGTGTTGCCGGTGGTTTTGCAAAAGGCACCGAAATCGGCGACCGAACCGGGATCGGTTGACAACACCTCCAAGGTACCCCCTGACGGCACATCCTTGAGCGCCTTCTTTGCGCGCAGAATCGGCAGCGGGCAGTTCAGGCCCTTGGCATCGAGAACAGCATCAGCCATAAAAATAACTCCTTTGATTAGATATAGAGATTGATATGTGATTGCAGCGCCTTTTCCATATATGTTGCAGCACCGCCGAGCTTGACTCCGTCAATCAGATCTTCCTTTTTGAATTCGAACAAGTCCATCGTCATCTGGCAGG
>JAGWQR010000032.1 GCA_028869975.1 Alphaproteobacteria bacterium
GGATGGCAGCATCAAGGTGCTACGCATTTTGAGCCATGCAAGCGCCGTGATCGCGGAGGGCGAGGTCAACCAACTGACCACCCAGCGCCAGATTTCCACCACTGAAGACCAGTATCTTGAGGTGATTGGCGGCAAGACAGCGGCGCTCTTTGCGGCAGCGTGCCGGATTGCGGCAGTGATCGCCGAGCGCGACGATGATGTCGAGCAGGCGCTCGATTGCTATGGTCGCAATCTGGGTATCGCCTTCCAGTTGGTTGATGATGCACTCGATTATGCGTCCGACGGTGCCACAATGGGCAAAGATGCGGGTGATGATTTCCGCGAAGGCAAGGTGACGCTGCCGGTCATTCTTGCATACGCACGCGGATCGGCGGAGGATCGTGCCTTCATCAAGGCTGTGATTGACGGGCGTGACGTTTCGGATGCCGATCTGGAACACGCCGTTGCAATCATGCGTGCAACTGGCGCCTTGTCCGATACACTGGCGCGTGCCCGCCATTTTGGCAATCGTGCGATTGATGCACTGGGGATGTTTGCGCCATCGAGTGCGAAGGCTGCGCTGATTGAAGCGGTTGAGTTTGCTATCGCACGCGCTTATTGAGGGCATATGAGCCACGCACGCATCTATCAGAAACCCAAAAACGCAATGCAGTCGGGCCGGGCGACGTCACACGACTGGTACCTTGATTATGAGCGTACGAGTGCGCAGCGCCCCGATGTGCTGACCGGCTGGGCAGGCTCGGGCGATACCCGCCAGCAAATCCGGTTGCGCTTTGAAACACTGGAAGAGGCGCAAGACTACGCGCGCAAACACAAGATTGTGGCAACTGTCATCCCCGCCGCGCCACGGGCGCTCAAGCTTCAGGCCTACGCCGATAATTTCCGTTAGGTGATTTTGGCCCTGAGCGCGGCCATGTCACGTTCCAGCGACTCAAACAGAATCGGAATATGGCGCAGGCGCGTCTTCTCCTCGTCGAGGATGGCGCGGAACGCCTCATATTTGATCTGGTGGACCAAGGTCTCTGACAGCGGATCTCGCGCACTTGACAGAACAATATCAATCAGCCGGTCAGCGCCATGTAGTCGCCCCCACAGATAATCATTCTCGCGATAGGCGCGGCTGAAAAAAGCTCCGAAATTGTGAAATTCATGGCCTTTGAGCTGCTTATGTGCGGGGCCGGGGCGCAGGGTCTGGGCATCATCTGGCGCGATCCGATCAATCTTGATCGGGTTGAATTCGTCCGTACCCGACGCGCGCAACAACGGTAAGGTCGCAATATCATAAAAGGGATAGCCGAGCCATGCGAGCAACACACTGCGCCGCACGGGCTTTGCGCAAGCGGCAATGGCAGGCGCGAGCGCGTCCTCGGTTTGTGTATCTAGTTCTGGCAAGGCGCGCAGCGCAGCGATTCGACTAAGGGCCATTTCAGGCGTATCAAGCCCCAGCCCGGCATAAAAATGTAATCCCTCACGTTCAAGATATTCGGCGAGCCGGTCATAAATGAGAACACGCATGGCATCATGCGCGGAGGCAGGATATTGGGAACGCAGTTCATCCAGTCGCCGGGCAACAAAGCGCAGGCGCCTAATCCTGAAATCAAGATCATAAGTTTGAAAAGTGGCGGCCATGTGTGGATTGACGCTGCCATTGGCGAGAAAACATTCAGTCGCACCGGCCAACTGGAGTTGCGTTGTAATACGTTTTTCCCAATCGGTCGAATCAGCGTGTTGCTCAGTTGCAGTGATTCGCGCGCAAAGGCGTGCCATCCGCTCGATCATGACGGCGAGTTTGGTTTGCGCATAGGCGGGGTAGCTATACCCAGCGCGCATAATCGCATCATATTGGGCACGTTGTGTCCAGTTACGCAGCCGACGTGGCGATGGAAAATCGAGCAGCAGTGTTGCGCCAATCAGGCGGGTAATGCTGGTCTCGACATCGGCGCGCAGCGATTCGACAATCTGGTTAGTGCGTGCGATCTCGTGCGAGCGTGCGTTGAGCGCCTCAATACTGTCGCGGATTGGCTGTTCTCGCGGAATTCCGGACAGTGCGCCGAACAAGGTGGGGAAAAAACCAGGATTTCTAGTTCTTTCTCCAAGGCTCGCCGGTATGATTGATCCACCGGGTGTCGGGTCAATATAGACAAATCGGCGATCAACCTCGCGCCTGGCCGGGCGATCCTTGAGCGCATCAATGGCGGGCCTGAAGGGTGCATTGGTGAGCACGGCACCGTCGATAAGCACCACATCTTCCGGGGCAATGGCTGTGCCGAAATGCCTGCGCAAGAATGCCTCCCGCTCGGGCCATTGCTCATGGCGCGCGCGCAGGGCTTCTTGCATCTCCTGTGTCGTGAACGGTGGAAAAGCCCCTGGAAAACTCGCGGTTGCGCGTGCGCCGAACGCCAGGCTCGCGGCATCACCCAGCCCTTCGCCCGCATCATTGTAGCCGAGCACACGGCGATGCTCCGTTTCTGAAATAAATGCTGGCGAATTCAGCGAAAGTTGTTGTTTGAAGCCATAAAAATCGGTGACTGTCACAAACAGATCCAACGGCTGATCCGGGGGAAGCAGGCGTGCGCCATCAGGACGCTGCCGCATTGCCTCAAAAGAATCGAGCAGCATATTGGTGAACGTCACACCCCCGAATGGTGGAGCAAACCAGCGCGACCGGATAAAACGGGCCAGTTTGTCGCGCACTTCATGATGCGCTTCGGGTGAAATATCCTCTTCGCCGTCGTCACGGCCTTTCATCAGTCGCGAGGCGATCGGCACCGACCAGGCGCTACTCAGGGGTGACGAGCGTTTGGCGTCCGGATCGAGCAGTGCGTCAATATCGGCATAGTCGAGCCATAATTGGGTCAGGGGTTCAAGCGACTGGCCGGTCGCGATCGCCTGGCCAAGAAAAATGCCGTTAATCCCGCCGGCACTCGCGCCTGCAATAATATCCACCAGAACGCGCAATCGGGTTTCGCCATTCTGTTCGACTTGTTGGAGCAAGCCATGATAGCAGGCGGGTGTACCTGATTGCGGCGCGGCGATGTTGCGGAAACCCTGGCTTGCACGCGCCAGATTCCAGATTTCCTTGGTGATGCCATGCATGTAAACCGCGAGGCTGATCCCTCCATAGCATATCAACGCCAGCCGGAGTTCCTTTTCATGCATGTGAACACGCAGGGGCGGTGACAGATTGACGCAACCCGCGCATTAGTGCGCTTCCACTTGTGGAGGCGCGCCCACCATTGTCTTGGGAAGTCGTGCAAAAATGACCAGCGGCAGGCCGGCAAGAGTGATCCACATCATCGCGTAATAAGCGTTGATATAAGCGATGGTGAGCGCCTGTTTGTTGACCACAAGATCAATCAGGCCAACATAATCTGCGCCGCGAATGCCAAACTGGTCGATCAGCCCGCTGGTGAGCAGTTGCAGGATGGTCGGATCTGCCTGCGCGCTGATTTCGGCATGGTTGATTTGTACGTTCGCCGCAAAATCTGCCGTAAAGACCGCAATCAGTACTGATCCGCTGTAGCTGCGGGCCAGGGCGAGCATCGACGCGCCATAGGTGCGCAGCTCTGGCGCCAGCGTCGCAAAGCCCATAATGTTGATAGCAAGGAAGAACCAGCCCAGTCCCACGCCCTGCACTGCGCCCGACATGATGAAGAGACGGCTATCCATGTCGGGCGATATGCCGGTGAGCAGATATAATCCGCTGGCGCTGAATATGATTCCAAGCAGAATCAGGAAACGCGGCCCGAAGCGTTTCATCATCCATCCGGCAGTCATCATCGAAAAGGCCATGGCTACCCCGCGCGGCATCATCAGTAACCCGGCGTCGGTTGTGCCATAATTGTACAGACCTTGAAGCATGGGGGCGAGCAATGCAGAAATGGCCATCAGTGCCCCCGAATTCGCCGCTGTGAACAGGCAGGCAAGCACGAAATTACGGTCTGTAAACACACGGCGGGGAATGAGCGGTGCCTTTGCTGTCATGGTGTGGATCAGGAACATCCACAGCGCGGCCACACCAATCGCCAGTTCGGCCCAGATTTCGTTCGAATCGAACCAGTCGAGCTGGCTGCCACGATCAAGCATGAGCTGAATCGCCGTCAGTCCGATCACGATCAGTCCGTAGCCAAAGCCATCAAAAGTATAGCGTTCATGCTTCGGTAACGGGATGAAAAGCAGTGCGCCTATCGCACCCGCAATCCCGATTGGCACGTTGATATAGAACACCCAGCGCCAACTATAATTCTCGGTAATCCACCCGCCCAGCGGCGGGCCAAGCACCGGGGCGATTATCACACCCATACTCCAGATGGTCATGGCACGTACCCGTTCCTCAGGCGGATTATTGTCATACAAAATCGCCTGCGCCATCGGTGCAATGGCGGCTCCCGTCAGCCCTTGCAGGATACGCGAAACGATCAGGACATCGAGGTTCCAGGCGAGTCCGGCCAACGCCGAACTGAGCGTGAAGCCGATGAGCGATCCCGCGAACAACCATTTCCGGCCCAAGACCTGTTCAAGAAAGCCGGTAGCGGGCACCACAACAGCAGTTGATACCACGAACGATGTCAGTACCCAGTTGATCTGTTCCTGCGTGACACCGAACGTAGCCCGCACATGGGGCAGAGCTACATTGGCAATCGTGGCGTCGATCATCGTCATGATCGTGCCCAGCATCGCCACAAGGATAATCACGAGCCGGCGCGCTTTGGGTGGATAGACCGGCCCGGCAGGAACTGTGGCTGTGCTGACACTCATGCCGGGAGGGTCCAGTCGATCGGCGGTTCACGCCGCCCTGCGAGCCACTGGTTTACCCTGCTGAACGGTTTGCTACCGAAAAAGCCGTTTTGCGCAGACAGCGGGCTGGGGTGCGCCGACCGGATGACAAGATGGCGAGACGTATCGATAATCGCGCCCTTGCGCTGCGCATACGCCCCCCAGAGGATGAAGGCGATAGGCCGGGGTCCATTATTGAGCACGCGGATGGCAGCATCGGTGAATTGTTCCCAGCCCTTGCCCTGATGCGCGGCAGCACGCCCGCTTTCCACGGTTAACACAGAGTTGAGCAGCAGCACGCCCTGACGCGCCCAAAGGTCAAGATTGCCGTGGGACGGCGGGTCTATGCCCAGATCGTCCTTCAATTCCTTGAAGATGTTTTGCAGGCTTGGCGGCGGGCGCACGCTGTGCTGCACCGAAAAGCACAGACCATGCGCCTGCCCAGGGCCATGATAAGGGTCTTGCCCCAGGATAACGACGCGCACCTGATCGAGCGGGGTTCTGTCAAACGCAGCAAACCAGAGCGTAGCGGGTGGATATATTTGCGCACCGCGCGCACGCTCGGCCACCAGAAATGCGCGCAGCCGCAGCATTGATTCTGTGTTGAAGGCATCGGCGAGGGCAACTTTCCACCCGGGTTCCATGCGCACCCGATCAAGGCTGGTTTCGGCCATGATCTGATCTAAGCGATACTCTTTTGCTGCTGTCAAGCGGGGCGTGCTCGCGCTATGGCGCGGCATGATACGCTGTCCGTTGCCCTTGGTTGATGCAGATGTCGATCTGGTGCGCGGCGCAATGCTGCCGCAGCCTTCGGTAGCGATCCTGGAGACATTGATGCACACGTCGCCCTGGCGGCAGGACGAGATCAAGATGTTCGGGCGGCAGGTGCGTCAGCCGCGCCTCCACACTTGGTATGGCGATCCGGAGGCGCATTACACCTATTCGGGGCTGCATAATGTGCCGCTCCCATGGACACCGCTGCTTGCGGCCTTGCGTGCATATGCTGAAAAACTGTGTGATGCGCCCTTCAACGCCGTGTTGCTCAATCTTTATCGCGACGGGCAGGATTCAATGGGGATGCATGCCGATGACGAACCTGAACTGGGGCCGGAACCGGTCATCGCATCGCTCTCGCTGGGCGCAACGCGCACCCTTATTTTCATGCATCGGAATTGCGCGGATGTGCGCCCCGTGCACATCGCACTTCAGGATAGCGATTGGCTTATCATGCGTGGGGCTACCCAGCAGAACTGGCACCATGGGCTCAACAAGCAAGTGCGTCCGGTCGGCCCCAGAATCAGCCTGACGTTTCGTGAAATAAAAAATGTCATCTGAGCAACATGTTAAGGCTGCGTTTACCTTCATGCGCTATAAGGGACGTGCTGCTTAACCGCAGCTGATTCCTCCCTAACTGGCCTTGAGCCACAACTTTTACGGCCGCTCTATACCAGAGCGGCCTTTTTTTTGCCCTTGCAGGCCGGGCGCACACTGCCTAGCGCGGGGCATGACTGACAAAGCGGCAATCCTTCTGCTCTCGGGCGGACTTGATTCGATGGTGGCGGGTGGACTGGCATGCACGTGGGGCTTTAGCCTCTATGCGTTGACAATTGATTACAATCAGCGCCACCGGATTGAATTGCAGGCGGCGGCGCGTGTGGCACACAGGCTTGGCGCGCGCGAACATATCGTTCTGCCGCTTGATCTGACGTGCTTTGGCGGCTCAGCGTTGACCGACGCGGCGATTGATGTGCCCAAAGCTGGGGTGGGCGCCGGGATTCCGCTCACCTATGTTCCCGCGCGCAACACGATTTTTCTGTCGCTCGCGCTCGGCTGGGCGGAGGCGCTGGGCGCGCGCGATATTTTCATCGGCGTCAATGCGCTCGATTATTCGGGTTATCCCGATTGCCGCCCGGCGTTCATTTCCGCGTTTGAAGCGATGGCTGGCAAGGCGACGGCGGCCGGTGATGGCGGTGCGCATTTCCGCATCCATACCCCGCTGATCGACATGACCAAGGCGCAAATCGCGGCCGAAGCGGCGCGGCTGGGGCTGGATGCGGGACTGACCTGGTCCTGCTATGATCCTGCCGCTGATGGCACACCCTGCGGCGTGTGTGATTCGTGCCGGTTGCGCGCCAAAGGCTTTGCCGAGGCGGGGCTGGTCGATCCGTTGATCACATGACCTACAGCGTCAAGGAAATTTTCCTCACATTGCAGGGTGAGGGGATGAAGGCCGGGCGGCGCGCGGTGTTCCTGCGCTTTGCCGGGTGCAATCTGTGGTCGGGGCTGGAACGTGACCGGGCGCAGGCGATTTGCCGTTTTTGCGATACTGATTTTGTCGGCACCAATGGCCAGTCCGGTGGAAAATACCAGACAGCCGCCGCGCTCGCCGATACTGTCGAAGTCTGCTGGGGGCCGGGTGAGGCTGACCGATTCATCGTTATCACCGGCGGTGAGCCGCTGCTCCAGCTCGATGCGCCGCTGCTGGATGCTCTGCACGCGCGCGGCTTTGAAATCGCGGTTGAGAGCAATGGCACGATTGCCGCGCCGCCGGGCATTGATTGGCTGTGCATTTCACCCAAGGCGGGCGCGGACGTGCTGCAGCGCACAGGGGATGAGCTCAAACTGGTCTGGCCGCAACCAGGCAGAGATTGGCAGACGCTGCAAGGCTGGAGCTTCAGGCATTATTTGATTCAGCCGCTCGATGATATTCATCATGATGAGAATGTCCGTGCCTGCATCGCGTTTGTGCAGGCGCACCCCATGTGGCAATTATCGCTCCAGACGCACAAGCTCCTAGGCTTGGCCTGAAAGATCAGCTAGGCGCAGCAGCGGAGAGCAAGGCAGGCATGGTAAAACCGATTTTCTATGATCCCACAGGTACGCGGCGCCGCTGGTCGCAGCGCGGTGTGCTGCTGGTTGCGGTTCTGCTGTTCAGCGCAGTGGCGATGGTTGCGTTTTCGGTGATTTCGGTAGCGATTCCCTCAGCGCTACCTGTCTGGACCGATCGCAACCAGCCGAGGCCACTGCGTGCGCAGCTTTATTCGCTGCGCCACGGCGTTAAAAAATTCAGCACAAGTCTTAGCAGCTGGCTTCCAAGGCCGCGCCGGGGGGCAGAAAATGTCAACCAGCGCGTTGTCGGCTTCTATGTACCCTGGGATCCGGTGAGCCGCGAATCACTGGAGCGGCATATCGGCGATATTGACTGGTTGGTGCCCGTAGCCGCAACGATTAACGGCCCCACGCATCAATTCAATCTGATGCCGAACACACATATCGACCAGATTCTGGCGCTGGCGCCGCATCGGCCCCAGATTTTCCCGCTTGTCCAGAATGCCATGAATGACAAATGGGACGGGCCGGGTTCGGCTGCGCTGTTCCACAGCCCGGCGGCACGCGCGCAGCTCATCAGCCAGCTGGCCAATCTCGTCACCACCCAGAATGGCAAGGGCGTTGTGCTCGATTTTGAGGAACTGCCCGCGCAGGCCATGCCTGATTATGTCAGGTTCATTGGTGAAACGCGCATCCAGTTTGCTAAACATGGCTGGCAGGTGATGGTGACCGCGCCGCCAGATGATCCTTCCTGGCCGCTGGCGGCGATGGGCAAAGTGGCAAACAAGCTGTTCCTGATGGATTATGATGAACATGATCCGCACGGGCCTGCCGGGCCGATTGCCAGCCAGGAATGGTTTGATGCGCGCATGGCGGCGGCGCTCACCAAAGTTCCTGCAAATAAACTCATCGTGGCGCTCGCCTCTTATGGCTATGACTGGCACGATAATACCGCCGACAATATGACCATTGGTGAAAGCTGGCTGGCCGCGAACGACAGCGAGGCGATGCCGGTTTTCGACAAGGCAAGCGGCAACAGCACGTTCAGCTATGAAGAAAATGGCAGCGTGCATCAAATCTGGATGGTGGATGCTGCGGCAACCTGGAACCAGTTGCGTGCGGCTGATCGTCAGGGTGTGGCCGGTGTTGCGCTGTGGCGGCTGGGAAGCGAGGATCCGGGTGTCTGGAAGGATTTCAGGGCATTTCAGGGGCATCAGCGCCCCGATCTTGAAACGATTCAGCCCACCGGCGATGTCGATGTCGAGGGCAATGGCGAGATTATCCGGATCGACAAACAGCCGGTGAAAGGTGCGCGCACGATTAGCTATGATGCCAATCTGGTGGCCACGGATGAAAGTTATCAGACCCTGCCCACGCCCTTTGTGGTGCGCCGGGTGGGTGATACGCCCGGTTCCGTCGCGATCACCTTTGACGATGGCCCCGACCCGACCTTTACCCCGAAAATCCTGCAAATTCTCAGGGAGAAAGGCGTTTCGGCGACCTTCTTCCTGATCGGGGAAAATGCGCTCGCCCACCCCGCAATCGTCAACCAGATCATCGCGCAAGGCAGCGAAATCGGCAATCACAGCTACTGGCATCCGAATATGGCATTGCTTGGGCGTGATCGGATCCTGTTCGAGCTGAACATGACGCAGCGGATCATTCAGGCCTATACCGGCCATTCGACGCGCCTGTTCCGTGCACCATATTTCGGCGATGCCGAGCCGACGACGAATGACGAACTGATCCCCGCCACCGACGCGCAGGAAAATGGCTACACCAATGTCGGGCTGCATGTTGATCCGGGCGACTGGAAGCGCCCCGGCGTTGATACGATCGTCAACACGGCCCTCAGCCAGGCAAGCCAGGATGAACAGAAAACCGCCGATGGCGAGCCGCGCTCGGAACAGATCATTCTGCTGCATGACGGGGGAGGAGACCGCACGCAGACGCTCGCCGCGCTGCCCCGGATTATCGACGGGCTGCGCGCGCGCGGAATCAAGATTGTGCCGGTGTCAGCGCTGATGGGACTGAAGCCGAATGATGTCATGCCCCCGGTGAGCGGTCAGGATTTATGGGCCGTACGCTATGATGTGGGTATTTTCCTGTTCGCGGCCATGATCCTGTGGCTGCTGAAGTGGCTGTTCATAGTGGCGATATCACTGGGCATTGCGCGTGCGATTCTGCTCGCCGGTCTGGCGATTTATTCCCGCTATGACCGTGCGCGCCCGGTTGCGCCGCCGATTGATCCGGATCGCTTTGTTTCTGTGCTCATCCCTGCCTATAATGAGGAGCGGGTGATTGAAGATTCGGTGCGCCGCGTGCTGATGAGCGAGGAGGTGCAGATTGAAGTCATCATCATCGATGATGGCTCGCGCGACAAGACAGCGGAAATCGTGCGCACCGCCTTTGCCGATGAACCGCGTGTCAAACTTGTCAGCCTCGAAAATGGCGGCAAGGCCCGTGCGCTCAACCACGGAATAACACTGGCGAAAGGCGAAGTCATCATTGCGCTTGATGCCGATACCCAGTTCGAACCGCTGACCGTGGCGCGGCTGGCCCGCTGGTTTGCCGATGGCGATATTGGTGCCGTCGCAGGTAATGCCAAGGTCGGCAACCGGATCAATCTTGTAACACGCTGGCAGGCGATTGAATATGTCACGGCGCAGAATCTGGAACGGCGCGCGCTCGATCAGCTTGATGCGATAACGGTTGTGCCGGGAGCGGTCGGTGCCTGGCGACGCGCGGCGCTTGAAAGCGTGGATGGCTATCCGGTGGATACGCTGGCGGAAGATCAGGACCTGACCATCGCCATCCAGCGCAAGAACTGGCTGGTGGCCTATGATGTTGAAGCTGTCGCCTGGACAGAGGCGCCCGAAACATTCCGGGCACTTGCCAAGCAGCGCTTCCGCTGGGCGTTCGGCACCTTGCAGTGCCTATGGAAGCACCGTGCCATCATCCGCGAGCGCAGGCCAATGGGACTTGCGCTGATCGGGCTGCCGCAGGCCTGGGTATTCCAGATTGTTTTTGCGATGATTTCACCGATCATCGATTTTGCGCTAGTGACGAGCATCATCACCACCTGGATCCGCGTCGTTCAGCATGGCTGGGCGCAAACCCAATCGGATGTGCTCACCATGGGCATGTTCTGGATTGCATTCACCAGCATTGATATTCTCTCGGGATGGGTGGCCTATCGGCTGTAGCCACGCCGCCAGCATTATCCGGCGCTGCTGCTGGTGATGCAACGTTTCGTCTATCGCCAGTTGATGTATTCCGTGGTGCTGCGCGCCATCAACGCGGCCTTTGGGGGCCCGGAAGTGGGCTGGGGCAAGCTTGAGCGCACCGGGCGTGGCGGGGTCAGTGCCGCGCGCGGATAATACGATGCTGCCGAGATGAGCAGCGCACTGCTCTGGTTCCGGCAGGATTTGCGCCTGCATGATCATCCGGCGCTGGCGGCTGCGGTGGCGCGCGGCGCGGTCATCCCCGTCTATGTACTTGATGATGAAACGCCGGAGGAGTGGCGGATCGGCGGCGCACAGCGCTGGTGGCTGCACCATAGCCTGTCGGCGCTGGCAAGGTCGCTGGCGGTGCTCAGCTCAAGGCTTATTTTGCGGCGCGGGCGCGCGGCGGATGTGCTGCTCGGGTTGATGGCCGAGACCGGGGCGGACTCAATCCATGCCCACCGCGCCTATGAGCCCTGGTGGCAGCGCACCGACGCCGAAATCGCCGGTGAAGTCACACTGCATCTGCACGATGGCAATCATCTCGCCAATCCGCGTCATCTGCTGAACGGCGCTGGCGCGCGCTACCGCCTGTTCACACCCTGGTTCAACCGATTGCTTGAGCAGATGCCGCCGCCCAGGCCGCTGCCTGCACCCGACCATATCCCCACGCCGGACACATGGCCCGCCTCAGACGAACTCGCAGATTGGGCGCTGCTGCCGACCTGCCCCGATTGGTCTCAAGGCTTTGGCACATGGACGCCAGGCGAGGCGGGCGCACGCGCGGCGTTCCGTGCCTTCCTGCCCAAAATCGCCGATTATGCAGAGGTTCGAGATTTTCCTGCGCTGCCCGGCACGGCCCGCCTCTCGCCGCACATCCATTTTGGTGAGATTTCTCCGACAACGCTGTGGCACCACGCGGCGAAGCAGGCGGGCGCGCATGCGCGCACATTCCTGAGCGAGGTGGCGTGGCGCGAGCATGGGCTTAATCTGGTTGACCAAATGCCCGATTATGCCAACAGCAATGGCCGCGCGGTGTTTGACAGCTTTCCCTGGCGTTCGGGTGCGGAGGCCGACGCCGATTTCACTGCCTGGACGCGCGGGCAAACTGGCTATCCGGTGGTCGACGCGGGGATGCGCGAGCTGTGGCAAACGGGGTGGATGCACAATCGGGTGCGGATGATTACCGCGTCCTTCCTCGTCAAACATCTGCTGATCGACTGGCGGCGCGGTGAGCGCTGGTTCTGGGATTGTCTGCTTGATGCTGATCTGGGTGCCAACGCGATGAACTGGCAATATGTTGCCGGATCGGGTGTGGATGCGCCGGTCTTCTCGCGGATGATGGCACCCTTGGTGCAAAGCCCGAAGTTTGAAATGGCCGACTATATCCGTGCCTTTGTGCCCGAGCTGGCACACCTGCGCGACGATGAGATCCATGCCCCGCATGAGACTGGTGTCTCGCCACCTGGTTATCCCTTGCCGATTATCGGACATGTGGAGGCTCGCGCCCGTGCGCTGGCGGCATGGGAAGCCGCGCGCACCGGTCATCATGACGCGTTAGCCGATGGGGGCATTGCTCTATCGGGCTTCGACCTGATACGGATGTAAAAACATAATCAAGAGGGCCTAGGCATGACCTACGAAAAAATACTTTATTCGGTGACAGACAATGTCGCTTGTATCACACTCAATGATCCCGCGACACTCAATGCCCTGTCGCAGACGATGGGCCGGGAATTGCAGGATGCGCTCAATCGCGGAGCGCAGGAGGCGCGTGCAATTTTGCTCACTGGCGCTGGCAAGGCCTTCTCGTCCGGCGCTAATCTGACCAGCCAGGATTTCGACATGGCTGATCCGCAGCGTGATGTTGGCGCGCTGCTTGAAGCCACCTTTAACGCAATCACATTGAAGCTCAAATCTTCGCCGGTGCCCGTGGTCAGCGCGGTGCGTGGCGCGGCGGCAGGAATTGGCTGCGCTTATGCGCTGGCTGCCGACATCATTATCGCCTCTGAAAATGCATATTTCCTCCAGGCATTCTGCAATGTCGGGCTGGTTCCCGATGGTGGTGCAACCTGGCTGCTTGCGCATGCAGCAGGACGGGCGCGTGCCATGGAAATGATGCTGCTCGGCGAACGCATCCCGGCTCGCCAAGCGCACGACTGGGGACTGATAAACCGCGTTGTGGCGGATGATGCGCTGGAGGATTCCGCGATGGCCATGGCGTGCAAGCTTGCGACCGGGCCGTATGCGCTCGGCCTGATCCGTGGGCTGGCCTGGGCCGCAGCCGAGTCCAGCATCGAAGCATCGCTCTTGGCCGAACGACAGGCGCAGTGCCGCGCCGGGCGCAGCGAGGATTTTCTGGAGGGGGTGGCCGCATTCCTGCAAAAGCGTCCGGCCAGTTTCAAAGGGAAATAGGGGGTTTCAGGCCAGAGCTCCGGCCCGTACAGCCATCTCCCAGGCATAGCGGCTGAGCAGCGGCAGCGCTTCGGCGCGGCTTTTGGCTTCCGCCGACGCGGCGTTGCCCCTGATGACGCGCCCCTTGATGCCATGCACAATCGCGCAGAACCGGAAAAAGTTGAACGCTAGACCATAATCATAACCCGCCATGTCATGACGACCGGTACGCTCGGCATAACATGCAGCATAATCGGCCTCGCGCGGGATATTGAGCGCCGCCAGATCGCTTCCCGCCAGGCCGGGCATGACGCCGCTCGGCATATGATACATCATCGCGTGATAGGAGAAATCCGCCATCGGATGACCGAGTGTGGAGAGTTCCCAGTCGAGCACGGCGATTACACGCGGTTCTGTCGGGTGGAAAATCATGTTGTCGCAGCGGAAATCGCCATGCGCGATGCAGACTTCATCACGTTCCGGAATGGCGGTGGGCAGCCAATCGACCAGCCTGTCCATAAAAGGATCACGTCCCGCTTCCTCATCGCCGATATACTGGCGCGACCATAGTGCAATCTGGCGGGCATAATAGCCACCGGGCTTGCCATAATCGCCAAGTCCGAGCGCGTTATAATCGAGGCGGTGCAGCATGGCGAGGGTTGCGTTCATTGCATCGAAACAGGCAGAGCGCTCATCATGCGTCACATCGGGCAGGCGCACATCCCAGAAAATCCGGCCCTCAACCAGCGCCATGATGAAAAACGCGCTACCGATGATGCTGTCATCCTCACAGAACGCATAGACTTCAGGCACCGGAAAGCCCGAGCCGTGGAGCGCGCGCATGATTCTTGCCTCGCGGTCAACTGCGTGCGCACCTTTGAGCAGCGTACCGCCAGGCTTGCGTCGCAGCACATAATTCCGGTCCGGTGTTATCAGTTTGAAGGTCGGGTTCGATTGCCCCCCCTTGAATTGCTCAACGCTGACCGGCCCGGCAAACCCCTCGACATGCGCGCCCATCCAATGCTCCAGCGCAGTCACATCGAACGCAAAGCCCTCGCGCACTGGCGATGTACCGGTATTGGCGTTCGCGAAGTCACGACCCGTTCTAATTTCGGTCTTGTTCATGCAGCCTTGCTCTCCCGCGCACGTGATAGGCTGTTGTGCCTGAATCGTGCAGAGATACAATTATCAAAATGACTATGTGGGCA
>JAGWQR010000316.1 GCA_028869975.1 Alphaproteobacteria bacterium
ATTGCTCTAATGACCTTCAAAACGCTCGACGATATGGGTGATGTCAGCGGCAAGCGCGTATTAGTCCGCGAAGATTTCAACGTGCCGATGGCGGATGGCGCGGTGTCGGATGACACCCGTTTGTGCGCCGCAGCGCCGACAATCACGCAACTGGCTGGCCAAGGTGCCAAGGTGCTCGTGCTCGCGCATTTCGGTCGGCCCAAGGGCGAGTGCAACCCGGTTTTCTCGCTGAAGCAGGTGGTGCCCGCGCTCAGCAAAGTGCTAAACCAAGACGTCCATTTCATCAACGATTGTCAGGGCGATGCGGCGGCAGCTCAGGTTGCTGCACTCCCCAATGGCGTGATTGCCGTGCTCGAGAATACTCGCTTCCATCCGGGCGAAGAAAAGAATGATCCTGCGCTTGTCGCCGAAATGGCCAAGCTCGGTGACTTTTATGTCAATGATGCTTTCTCTGCCGCGCACCGCGCCCATGCCTCGACCGCAGGGCTCGCGCATGTGCTTCCTGCCTTCGCCGGTCGCGCGATGCAGGTTGAACTGGAAGCGCTCGAAGCGGCGCTCGGCACCCCCATGCATCCGGTCGCGGCGGTAGTCGGCGGCGCGAAGGTTTCGACCAAACTCGATGTGTTGAAGCACTTGGTAAACAAGGTTGACCATCTCATCATCGGCGGCGGCATGGCGAATACCTTCCTTGCGGCGCGCGGGGTTGGTGTCGGCAAGTCGCTGTGCGAGCATGATCTGACCGCGACTGCCGAGGCGATCATGGCCGCAGCGGACGCGGCCAACTGCACCGTGCATCTGCCCTATGATGTGGTGGTCGCGAAGGAATTTGCACCCTATCCGGCGTCCCTGCGCACCTGCAATGTCCATGAGGTTGCCGCAGACGAGATGATCCTCGATGTCGGCCCCGCCGCTGTCGAGGCGCTCTCGGATGTGCTCAAGAATTGCGCCACTCTGGTATGGAACGGGCCGATGGGTGCGTTCGAGACCGCGCCGTTCGATGTGGCTACCGTCGCGCTCGCCAGGATGGCGGCAGCGCTCACGCAAGGCGGCACGCTCATATCAGTGGCGGGCGGTGGCGATACGGTCGCTGCGCTCAACCATGCGCAAGTGGCGGGTGATTTCACCTTTGTTTCAACGGCAGGGGGCGCATTCCTCGAATGGATGGAAGGGCGCGAATTGCCCGGCGTTGCCGCGCTGAACAATGACGCCTGAAGGTCCAAAGAAGCTCATAAACGCAAAAGTTTTATTTGGCTCAATACGGCACCGCCAAAACGGGCGGAGATGAAACATTTTCAATACGGCAAAAGGTGCCGCACACCAGAACAGCGCGGCACCTTCTAGCGCGTTGAGTGAGGTTATGGAAGTAGTTTAAGCACCCCCTGCTGGCTCTGGTTTGCCTGGGCCAGCATGGCAGTGGAAGCCTGCTGCAAAATCTGTGCAGAGGCCAGTTTGGTTGTTTCAGCCGAAAAATCTGCATCGCTGATGGTTGAGTTCGAGGCCGTCAGATTGGTCACCGCGCTCGTCAGATTATTCACAGTCGAGTTCAGTGCATTCTGCGAAGCGCCAAGCGACGCCTGCTCAGTATTGATGGTTGCGAGCGCCGTACCTATGGTCGCAATCGCAGCAGAGGCGTTTGCCTGCGATGTCATATCAATTTTATTCACGCCCAGTGTCGTACTGTCCGCACCACCGATAGTGACAGCCAGCGTATCGGTTGAATTTACCCCGGTCTGAAGGGTGACCGTGGTTCCCGTTGCGCCACCATTAAGCAGTTTGATGCCGTTATAATCAGTTGTCTTCGCAATCGTATCCAACTGCTTGACCAGCGCCTGGGCTTCAGTATTGATCGCCGCATTGTCAGTCGTTGAGTTCGTACCGTTGGACGCCTGAACCGCCAGTTCGTTCAGCCGGGTCAGGATATTGGAAGATTCATTGAGTGCGCCACTCGCTGTCTGCACCAGGTTAATGCCGGTGTTTGAATTCTGAATGGCCTGGTTCAATCCCTGAACTTCAGAATTCATGCGGGTGGAAATGGCCAGACCTGCGGCATCGTCAGCCGCATTGTTAATGCGTTTGCCGCTGGAGAGCTGTTGCATGGCGCTGCTCAACTGCAGGCCAGACGTGCGGTTCGCATTC
Organism: Alphaproteobacteria bacterium; assembly: GCA_028869975.1. Lineage (GTDB taxonomy): Bacteria > Pseudomonadota > Alphaproteobacteria > Sphingomonadales > Sphingomonadaceae > JAGWQR01. The sequence goes on from JAGWQR010000316.1 coordinate 2,137, forward strand.
TGTGCGTACAGCGCGTTAACATTGGTATCAATCACTGTCATTATATTGTCCTTTCGTAACACATTCCTGTGTGAAGCATCTCAACGCGCTCCGCTGAGTTTGGCCTCGACTTCAGTAACGACAGGGTTGCTGACATATTTAGCTATCAGGATTGTTTTCTTGAGAATTTGAACCATTATGGAGCGTCAAAATGATGACAGCAATAGTCGGGTTTGCGGGCAAACAAGCCGTTTAACACGTAACAACAGGCACAAATGATGGATTGGCATATTCATTGCTTATCCGATTGCGCGATGTCTGGACTGCTGCGAGGTCAAATATCATGACAATAACCGGGGCGAACAGCCTATCAGAAATGCGTTCGGCAATTCTCAGCCAAAATGCCGCGCTCATGCGTGCCGCCGGTCAACAAGCACCCGCTGTATCTGTTGGCGGAAGCGCGGCACCAACAGACTTCGGCAAAACCATTTCTGCGGCACTCCAATCAGTTAACACCCAGCAGGTGAATGCCGAACAGATCACCGATGCGTATCAGCGCGGTGCAACCAATGATATTGTGCAGGTCATGGTCGATCAGCAAAAGGCATCGCTGAGCTTTGAGGCCACATTGCAGGTTCGCAACAAGCTGCTGAGTACCTACCGCGATATTATGAATATGCCGGTCTAATCCATGTCAGACAATGCTCTCGTTCCTGCAAACCCGCAGTCACCCTCAATCAGTGGTGTACCCTTGTCTCCGACGGGCAGTGCCTTGTCCCCGCTTGCCATTTGGCCGCGGTTGCGCGCACAGGCGGCGCTACGCCAGGCCATGCCCGCGATCGGGATTGTTCTGGCACTTGCGCTCGCCGGCCTTGCCTGGTGGGCAATTCAGCCTGACGCCCAGCAACCGCTATTCGCTGGCGCAAGCGAAGCCGACAAAGCGGCCATTACACAGGCGCTGCAAACTGGTGGCATTGCCTATTCGCTGGATCGCGACAGCGGCAATATCATGGTGGGGGATGAAAATATCCATCGTGCACGGATGCTGCTCGCCGCGCAAGGATTGCCGAAAGGTGCTCCAACCTCAGATTCCATCCTGTCTAGCCTGCCCATGGGATCGAGCCGCGCGGTTCAGGATCAGGCGCTCGACAATGCACGTGAAGCCGACATAGCCCGTTCGATCGAGTCAATCGATGCAGTAAAATCAGCCAGGGTCAATATCGCCGTTCCCGAACAAAGTGCCTTCATTCGTGATAATGGCAATGCGTCGGCTTCGGTTATGCTAACGCTGCGTGCCGGGCAATCGCTTAGTCCAGGGCAAGTCGGGGCCATTAGGCATCTGGTCGCCTCTTCGGTTCCGGGATTGACTGCGGACGCGGTTTCGGTTGTTGACCAGTCGGGAGAACTGCTTTCCACCCAGGATCCGGGTCTGGAAAACGCCAATTTCAATCTTCAGACACAAATCGAAGATCGCTTGCGTGATAAAGTCAGGCTGCTGCTGCTGCCGATGCTCGGGGAACCCAATTTCACAACACAACTGCATGTCGATGTTGATTCGAGCGAAAGCCAGTCTACACGCGAAACCTATCCCAAAAATGAGTCCGTTCTGCGCAGTGAAGCAGGCAACCGCTCCACAAACAGCAGCATGTCGAGCCCGGCAAGCGGGATTCCGGGCGCCTTGTCTAATCTACCTCCGCCCCCGGCAACGCTATCCATGCAATCGAGCAAAAGCGCTGTCGCAGCGCCGACTCAAGACGGCCAGTCGGATGAAACCTATAATCGTAATTATGACGTTGGTCGTGAAATTTCAGTCACGCATCAGCCCGACGGTCGCATCAAACGCCTCACGCTTGCAGTTGCGGTTCGCCTGTCCAGGGATGGCAAGCATCCAAATGCTGCGGAATTGGCCGCTCTGACGGATCTGGTGAAAAATGCGGTCGGCTTTGATGTCACGCGCGGCGATGTCGTCGTCGTCAACGCGCGACCCTTCAGCGATCCGGACATCGTTGTGGACCCGTTCTGGAAGCAGGACTGGTTTTTGAATGTGGCGCGCCAGGTCGCCGCGCTTATTGCCGCCATCGTGGCGCTCTTTCTCGTTGGGCGGCCTGCCCTCAAGCAATGGCGCAAACAAAGCGAAGAGCGTGCAAGGGTGAATGAAATGATTGCGCAAAGTTCACAGCAGCTCGGCCTCGAACAGCCGGTTACGCTCGCGATGCTCGAACAGGCCCCGCAATATGCCGAGCGGGCAGCGCTTGTGCGGGAATTTGTAAAGCAGGATATTGAACGTGCACGTCATATTGTTCGCCAGATGCTCACGGAGGCAACGCATGACTGAGGCATTGCAGGAAAATGTATCGACCGTGAACGTTAGCGACCTTGAGACAGTTGCATTACTCATGCTCCTGATTGGTGATGCCGAAGCCGGCGAAATCATGCGCGATCTCAGCCCTGATATGGTTCAGACATTATCAAAAACCATGCTTGTCGTGGCCAATGCCGATGAACGCAAGATCAACACAGCTCTCAATCAATTCATTGAAAAAAACCGCACATATTCGGAGCTTTCGAAGAATGCACAGCCCAAAATTAGAGCGGTACTGACGCAGGCGCTCGGCCCGGCGAGCACTGATGCAATATTGGATACATCGAGTTCTCAAAATATATCAAAGGCACAGAGCCTGCTCGCATGGATGAATATTGAAACGATTGGCGAATTGATGGAAGGCGAGGGTCCGCAAATTTCGGCGTTGATTCTGACCATGCTGCCGCCACAGACTGGTTCGAAACTTCTGGAAGTGATGCCTGAAGAAAAGCAGATAGATTTACTCAGACGCGCATCTAGCATCACCGAAATTAGTGCAGAGATTATCACTGAATTGATCGAAATCATTGAACATTATAAAAATAATTCTGCAAATATAGTAAAATATAAAATTAATGCACGAGGTGATATTGCTAAAATTGTAGGCTTAATGAAACGTGAAAATAGTATAAAGCTTCTAAATAGCATTAAAAAGAAAGATAAAATGCTCGGACAAGAAATTGAAGATGAGATGTTTATATTTGAAGATTTGATTAAGTTCTCAAAAAAAGATTTGGGCACTGCCTTGCGCACGATTGATGGCACATTACTCTCACTCTGCCTCAAAGGTGCTTCACCCGCCTTGCTCGAAAAAGCCCTGGCGGCAATGTCAACCCGGGCGGCGCAGACGATACAAGATGAATTGGCCGAAATGACGCGAATTAAACGCGTTGACGTCGAACAGGCGCAAAAGACAGCCGCCAAACAAATCCGCAAGCTCGTTGATGAAGGGGCGATAAGTCTCGGTGATGGTGGCAATGAATATGCCTGAAGCCAGGATCGTCTCGATACCCATCCATGAGGCCATAAGTAAAACTTCTGAATTCAAGGCCATGTTTCCGCTTGTCAAAGAGCACGAGACACTTCGTGAACCACCCGAGCATCAGATTCGATCACAGCCGCACATGGATGAGCACGAGAATGCATATGCACAAGGGTTTAAAGAAGGAGGCCTGGCAGCAACCGCTGCCGGAGCGGAAGAAATATCACATTATCGGCGCCTACTCGCCAGTGCGGAAGCCTTTCAGCCAGAAGCCAGTGAAGAAGTCGCAGTGTTGATAGAGCAAACTGTACTGCTGCTTGTAGAGAAAATGTTTGCGAAGATGCCTATTGAGCGTGACTGGCTGCATGAGCGGATTGAGCAGGCCATGCGGCTTGTACGATCCTGCGATGCAGCGCGTTGCATTCGACTTTCCCCGGATGATGCCGCTCTTTTAGATGGTCAGTCCCTGCCTCTTCCCGTCCTGCCTTCATCCGCGCTTGCCCGTGGTGAAATCCGTATAGAATGTTCCAAAGGCTGGATAGAATCCGGCGTACCGGCTTATATGGAACAATTGCGCGCGATGCTCGATCCCGAAGCGAATAGCGAATGAGTGGTCGTCTGCTACAATCCGCCCGAAATGCGCTCGATGGCTTGTCGGCGTTGAGTGGCGCGCCGCGCCATGTAGGTAGTGTCACGGCATATGACGGGCAAATGATCGAAGTTGAGGCATTCCCGCTCCCTATTGGCAGCGCTTGTCGCATGGTCATGGCCGATGGTTCTACGGTGCGCGGCCAGCTAGTCGGTTTCCGGGGGACGCAAAGTCTGGTGGTTCCCTTCCGGCAGGATGCCGCCTTCGTCATGCATGGGCCGGTCTATCCGGATGGCAAAGGAAGTTTTGCGGAAGTAGGCGATGATCTGCTCGGACGTGTAATCGATGCACATGGCAGCCCGCTTGATGGCCGTTCTAACCCAAAAGCGCGCCTTCTCTGGCCACTCGCAGGCCGGAATGCCAACCCACTGGACACAGGCCGCGTGACCCAAGCTCTGGAGACTGGCGTTCGTGCAATCGACACTTTACTGACGCTGGGTGAAGGACAGCGCGTCGCGCTTGTGGCCGGTTCGGGCGTGGGGAAATCCGTCTTGATGGGGCAGATTTTGCATGGGCTCAAAGCCGATGTTTATGTCATCGGGCTAATTGGCGAGCGCAGTCGTGAGGTGCGCGATTTTGTCGAAACCAAGCTCCCGGATTCAAGGCGCAATAAAACCGTTGTCGTTGCCGTACCGGCTGATTTCCCGGCGCAACTTAGGCTTCGCGCAGCATATCGGGCAACGGCGATCGCCGAATTTTTCAGAAATAAAGGGCTCCGTGTTGTTTTGATGATCGACAGCCTGACACGAATCGCCCATGCCCAGCGCGAAATCGGGCTTGCATTGGGTGAGCCGCCAACAATGAAAGGCTATCCTCCTTCGGCATTGGCAATGATTCCGCGTCTTATCGAGCGCGGCGGTATTGATACAGTGCGCGGCGGGTCGATTACTGCGCTTTACACGGTGCTTGCTGATGGCGGTGATACGAATGATCCCGTGGTCGATACGGCGCGCGCCATAACCGATGGGCACATCATTCTCTCTCGTCAGATGGCCGAACAGGGGATATACCCGGCCATAGATATATCCAAATCATTATCACGCACGATGAGCGATACTGTTGATGACGAGCATCTGAGCGCTGCAATGCGCTTTCGCAGACTATGGTCGGTTTATGAAGATAATCGCGATTTGCTTCTGATCGGTGGCTACACAAAGGGGCAGGACGCCGAGGTTGATGCCGCGATAAGCACATATCCCGAAATGTGCGCGTTTATAAGCCAGTATCAGCAAAACTCGTTTAACTTTGCAGAGTCGCGCGCTTATCTGACGAGGGTATTCCGGCATGGCTGATAATCGTTCGCGAGAAGCCAGGATACTTCGTGCGCTTTCCATAAAAAAACGTCGTGCAGATAGCGAGCTCGCGCGTGCCCGTAACACGCTTGTTGCTCTGGAAGCTTATGCGGATCGGATACGCGTGCTGAAGAATACACTTCACCCCACTTGCGGCATGACGCAGGCGCAAACTCTGACTGCTTCCTATGCAATGCAAGCAAGATTGCTCAATGCTAAACTAAAGATCCATGCATCGATCATTCGGGCTACAAACGACGTTAAAGAAAAATCGCAAAATACGCAGACTTCCGAAAAAAGAATAGAGATTTATATTAATAATATTTTGGATAA
>JAGWQR010000317.1 GCA_028869975.1 Alphaproteobacteria bacterium
CTGCTCGGCACGCTGCTCGGCATTCTCGGGCTGGCGCTCGCCGATCCGATTGTGGCGATGGTCAAGGTCGCGCTCGAACGCAAGGCGCAAACCGACGCGGTGGCATAAACCGGCGCTTGCACACGCCGCATTCTTGCGTTATGTTCTCTCTGTGTTCTAAGGGAATCATGATGGCGAAACCGCAGAAACGCTATGTGTGCCAGGCCTGCGGATCGGTGTCGATGCGCTGGGCGGGGCAGTGCGGTGATTGTGCCGAATGGAATACGCTGGTGGAGGATGTGGCGCAGGTCGTCACGCCGTTCGCCGCCAGGCATAGTTTGCAGGCGGGCGGGCGGGCGTTTGCGCTCACCGGGCTTGATTCGCCGGCGGCACTCCCGGCGCGGATGGCGAGCGGGATTGCCGAGCTTGATCGCGCGCTGGGCGGCGGGTTTGTGGCGGGCTCGGCAACGCTGATCGGCGGCGATCCGGGGATTGGCAAATCAACGCTTTTGTTGCAGGCGGCGGCGAAGCTGGCATCGGCGGGGCGCGCGGTTGTCTATATTTCGGGCGAGGAGGCCGCCGATCAGGTGCGGCTGCGCGCGCAGCGGCTCGGGCTGGGCGGCGCGCCGGTACAGCTTGCGACCGCGACTTCGGTCAGAGACATATTGACGACGCTGGGTGATTTGCCCTCCCCTAAAGGGGTGGCAAAAGGTGATTTGCCCTCCCCTAAAGGGGTGGCAAATGGCAATTCCCCGCCCGACCTTGTGGTGATCGATTCGATCCAGACAATGCACTCAGATTTGATTGAAGGCGCGCCGGGCACGGTTTCTCAGGTGCGCGCCTCGGCGCAGGAGTTGATTCGCTTTGCCAAAATGCACGGGTCTGCGCTCGTCCTTGTCGGCCATGTCACCAAGGATGGCAGCATCGCCGGCCCGCGCGTGCTTGAGCATATGGTCGATACCGTGCTCAGTTTCGAGGGCGAGCGCAGCCACCAATACCGCATTCTGCGCGCAATCAAGAACCGCTTCGGCGGCACCGACGAGATTGGCGTGTTCGCGATGGCAGAGGGCGGGCTGGGCGAGGTTGGTAACCCTTCGTCGCTGTTCCTCACCACGCGCGGCGCGGCGGTGACCGGCACCTGCGTGTTCCCGGCGCTGGAGGGCACGCGGCCGGTGCTCGTCGAGGTGCAGGCGCTCACTGTGCGCTTGGCGAGCGGTGCCACCCCCCGGCGCGCGGTGGTCGGCTGGGATGCTGGGCGGCTGGCGATGCTGCTGGCGGTGCTCGAGGCACGCTGCGGGCTGTCGCTGTCGTCCGCCGAAGTCTATCTCAACATTGCAGGGGGCTACCGGGTGAGTGATCCGGCGGCTGATCTGGCGGTGGCGGCGGCGCTGGTTTCTGCGTGGAGCGAGCGCGCCATCCCGGCGGATGTCATCGCCTTTGGCGAGGTTGCGCTCTCGGGCGAGGTGCGTGCCGTTGCGCACGCCGGATTGCGGCTGAAAGAGGCGGCCAAGCTGGGGTTTGCATCCGCGCTGATGCCTGCTGCGGCCAAGGGCGAAAAGGGCGGCTTGACCCAGAGCCATTTCGGTTCATTGGGGGCGCTTGTCGATCATCTGATTGGGCGCTAGACTGGCGGGCATGACAGGGCTGGATATTGTGACGCTGCTGCTGGTCAGCATTGCGGGGGCGCTGGGTTACGGGCGCGGCTTTGTGCGCGAAACGCTGTCGCTGCTCGCCTGGGTGGTGGCGATCGTCGCAACCAAAATGTTCGAATCTTCCGCGACAACCCTGCTCGCGCCCAGGGTTGGCACCACATCGGGGGCAGCCGTGCTCGCCTTTGTGCTGATTTTCGGCGTCACCTATTTTGTCGGCAAGGCGCTGGCGAAGAATATCGGCGCGCGCACGCAGCAATCGGTGATCGGGCCGGTGGATAAATTGCTCGGCGCGGCATTCGGTGCGTTGAAGGGCTATTTCACGGCGGTGGTGCTGTTCCTGGTGATTGTGCTGGTGATCGACACCTGGAAAGGCTCCTCGGACGAGCGGCCGCAATGGATCACCCACTCGCGCTTTTACGCGGCACTCAACAATACGGCCAATGAACTGGTCAGCGCGGTCAAGGCGCGCCAGCACGCGCATCAAACGCACGATTCTTCGGCCTCTGACAATGGCTAGCGGTGGATGAACGCGCCGCTTTATACCACTGAAATCCTGCGGCTCGCGGTCACTATCCCGCATCAGGGTGTGCTGGCGGGCGCGCAAGGCGTGGTCGAGAAGCGCTCAGCCATATGTGGCAGTTGGGTGCTGGTGATGCTTGATGTCGATGCGGCTGGCCGGGTGGCACGGTTTGCACAAGATGTGCGGGCTTGTGCTTTGGGGCAGGCGTCGGCGGCGCTGCTCGGCGCGCATGTGATGGGCGCAAACGGGGCGGCGCTGGCAGCGGCGCGCGATCAACTGGCGGCGTATCTTTCCGGAGCGCGCGCTGCCCCTCCCGACTGGCCGGGGCTGGAGATTTTTGCATCCGCCATCCCGCATTCCGCGCGCCATGCCGCGATTCGCCTGCCGTTTGAGGCTACAACAGCGGCGCTTGTGCAAGCGCAGGCGGCGCAGCTTCATGCCGCGTAACTGGCTCACCCCGTTTGCTGCGCTTTCGGCGGCGCTGGCGATTGCAGCGGGTGCCTTTGCCGCGCATGGTGCGAGCGCCGCACAGGCTAATCTGCTGCGCGTGGGGGCGCAATATCAGCTCATCCATGCGATTGCGGTGTTTGCGATGGCCGCCCGGCCGCGCGGCCACGGCCCGTCGATCATGCTGCTGAGCGGGGCGAACGTTTTTGCGCTGAGCCTCTATGCGCTGGCCTGTGGTGCGCCGCGCTGGGTTGGCATCATCACGCCATTCGGTGGCGTGCTGATGATCCTTGGCTGGCTATGGGTGGGCGTCGAGGAAGTCCGCCACCGCGCTTAAGCTGACCGATTTATCGACAAAACTTTGCCCGATGCCGTGTGCAAGGATGAAGGGCAGGGTGCCGCCGGTCATCTTCTTATCGTGGCGCATATGCGCAACCAGCGCCGCACCCGAAGCCTTAACTCCCGCCGACGCCACATCATAGGGCAGCCCGATAGCCTTGAGATGGTCGACCACCCGCGCCGCATCTTGCGCGCTGCACAGGCCTTGGGCCGCAGAAAAGCCGAAGGCGAGCGCCATGCCCGCCGCCACCGCCTCACCATGGAGCAGCCGCTCCGAAAAGCCGGTTTCCGCCTCTAGCGCATGGCCGAAAGTGTGGCCCAGATTGAGCAGCGCGCGCACATCCTGCGTTTCACGCTCGTCGGCGGCAACGATGCTTGCCTTGGCGGCGACACTGTGGTGGATGGCGTGGGTGAGGGCTTCGTGCTTGCGCGCCAGCAGCCTTGCCGCGTTGGCCTCGCACCACTCAAAAAAGCCGAAATTGTTGATGAGGCCGTATTTCACCACCTCGGCATAACCGGCGCGCATTTCGCGATCAGGCAGGGTGGCGAGCACAGCGGGGTCGATCAGCACGAGCGAGGGCTGGTGAAAAGCGCCGACCAGATTTTTGCCCGTCGCAGTGTTGATGGCGGTTTTGCCGCCGACCGAGGAATCAACCATCGCGAGCAGGGTGGTTGGAATCTGGATGAAGGCGCAACCACGCTTGAGGATGCTTGCCGCAAAGCCGACCAGATCGCCGACGACACCGCCACCAA
>JAGWQR010000318.1 GCA_028869975.1 Alphaproteobacteria bacterium
ATCGCGCGCTATGACGATCTGGTCGATGGCAAGGAACAGCCGATCGACGTGAGCAAGGTCGCGGTGAGCATGAACGGCATCGAATTGCAGGATCGCGAGTTTGTCGCCGCAATCCGCGAGGGGCGCGAGCCGAATTCTTCCGTCGCCCAAGTCCTGCCCTGCTACAAGGTGCTGCATGATCTTGAAGGGCAGTTTTAGCCTAAGTGGAATAAGGCGATCCGGGATTGTTATCATGAAGATTGTTTCACGCACTGTGTGCAATTTTCCAGTTTGGCCCCGCAAGTCCCTGCGCGCAACCATGGCACCAGACCTGGTTGAATCAAGTTACAGGGAAGGCTATCGGCATTCTCTTGAAAGGTAAGAAAATGGAGAGTTTTACACTGCGCCTGTGTTGCGATGACCAGCCCGGTCTGGTGTTTCGCGTTGCGCAATTCCTGGTCGGGTCGAGATGCAATATAATCGATGCGCAACAATATAATGACGGCTTCAACAACCGCTTTTTTATGCGTGTGGTATTTACACCAGGTGCGGGTGTAGATCTGGCGGCGCTGCGTGCGAGCTTTGCGCCAATCGCCGATGCATTGGGCATGGAATGGTCAATTCGTGATCGGGCGGTTCCTCAAAAAGTGGTGTTGATGGTCTCCAAGTTCGACCATTGCCTTGGTGACTTGCTGTACCGCCACCGCATTGGCGAACTGTCGATGGATGTGGTGGCCATTATCTCGAATCATCCACGCACGGCGCTCACCACCTCGCTGATCGGCGACATTCCCTATCATCATTTTCCGGTCAGCAAGGAGAGTAAGGCCAGTCAGGAAGCGCAGATCAAACAGGTCATCAGCGATACCGGCGCAGAACTTGTTGTGCTCGCGCGCTACATGCAAATCCTTTCGGATGACATGGCCGCATTTCTGAGTGGGCGCTGTATCAATATTCATCACAGCTTCCTGCCCGGTTTCAAGGGGGCCAAGCCCTATCATCAGGCCTATGATCGCGGAGTCAAAATGATCGGTGCCACAGCGCATTATGTTACCGCCGATCTGGATGAAGGGCCGATCATTCATCAGGATGTCGAGGCGATCAGCCATAGCGATACGCCCGATGATCTGGTACGCAAGGGCCGCGATATTGAGCGCCGCGTCATTGCTTCAGCCGTGCGCCATCAACTCGAAGACCGCGTGTTTCTGAACGGTGCACGCACCGTGGTGTTCAAGGCCTAGAATGCCCGATTAAAACCCCATCAGCCGGGCGTTGAGCGCGCGGTCGGCGCCGCCCGACGCGAAGTCATCAAAGGCATGCTCGGTCACGCGGATGATATGATTGGCGATGAACGGCGCGCCTTCGGCCGCCCCTTGTTCGGGGTGTTTGAGCGCGCATTCCCATTCGAGCACCGCCCAGCCGGGAAAGTCATATTGCGCCATCTTGCTGAAAATGCCCGCGAAATCGACCTGGCCGTCACCCAGTGACCTGAACCGTCCGGGGCGATCGACCCAGCCCTGATAGCCACCATAGACACCGCTGCGACCATTGGACCGAAACTCGGCGTCCTTGACATGAAAGCATTTGATGCGTTCGTGATAAATGTCGATGAACTGGAGATAATCGAAGCATTGCAGCACGAAGTGCGAGGGATCGTAGAGGATGTTGGCGCGTGGGTGATTGTTGACGCGCGCGAGGAACATCTCGAACGTCACGCCATCATGCAAGTCCTCGCCGGGGTGGATTTCAAAGCCGATGTCGACGCCATGTTCGTCAAACATATCGAGGATCGGGTGCCAGCGCTGCGCCAGCTCATCAAACGCATCCTCGACCAGCCCCGCCGGGCGCTGCGGCCAGGGGTAAAAGTAAGGCCAGGCGAGCGCGCCCGAGAAGCTGGCATGGGCGGTGAGGCCGAGGTTGCGGCTGGCCTTGGCGGCAAGGTGCATCTGCTGCACCGCCCAGGCCTGCCTTGCAGTCGGATTGCCATGCACTTCTGGAGGGGCGAAGCCATCAAACTGAGCATCATAAGCGGGATGGACGGCGACAAGTTGGCCTTGCAGGTGGGTGGAGAGTTCGGTGATGACCAACCCCTTGTCGGCGAGCATCCCGGTGATTTCATCACAATAGGTCTGGCTTTCCGCCGCTTTGGCCAGATCGAACAGGCGCGCATCCCAGCTCGGAATCTGGATGCCCTTATAGCCGAGCGTGGAAGCCCACGCCGCGATGCTTTCCAGCGCGTTGAACGGTGTGGCGTCGCCCGCGAACTGCGCGAGGAAAATACCGGGGCCCTTGATCGTTTTCATGTGACTCTCCTCAATCCTCCAGCTTCACCCAGCCCGCACCCGCACGGCTCGCCTTCACCGCAGTATCGATGAATGCCATGCCGCGCATTCCATCCGCAATGCCAGGGAGCAGGGGCGCTGCCTCACCACGAAGCTGCGCCGAAAAGTCTCGATAGAGATTGGCGAAGGCCTCAAGATACCCTTCGGGGTGACCGCCGGGGGTGCGGGTGCGGCTGGCGGAATCCGGCCCCAGTTGACCGCCGCCGGCATGAAGTATCTCCGAGCGGCCATCGTTATAATGAAGCTCGAGTGTGTTGGGTGTCTCCTGCGCCCACACCAGCCCCGCCTTGTCACCATAGATGCGTATGCGCAGGCCATTCAATTCGCCGACCTCGATCTGACTGGCAAGCAGGGCACCCCTTGCGCCATTGGCAAAGCGCAGCAGCACCGTGCAGTCGTCATCGAGCACACGGCCAGGCACCACAGCGGCGAGATCGGGCATAATTTCGTTCACGCGTGCGCCTGTGATAAACTCGGCGAGGTGAAACGCATGAACGCCGATATCGCCGATACAGCCACCCAGCCCCGCGCGCGCCGGATCGACCCGCCACTCGGCCTGCTTGCCCTCGGCAGCACGCGCAAGCCAGCCCTGCCGGTACTCAACCACGACCTTGCGGAGCGTGCCCAGCGCCCCGGCAGCCACCCGCGCGCGTGCCTCGCGCACCAGTGGATAGCCTGAATAGGTATAGGTGACGCCAAACGGCTTGCCCGCCGCCTTGACCAGGCAGCTCATTTCATGCGCCTCTTCGAGGGTTGCAGTGAGCGGCTTGTCGGTCATCACCGGAATGCCCGCTGCAAGCGCCGCTCTTGCTGCTGGCAGATGATGATGATTGGGCGAGGCAATGGTGACAAAGTCAATGCCATCTTCGCGTGCCGCTTCCGCCGCCAGCATGGCCTCCAAGCTCGCATAAGCGCGCGCCGGATCGATTCGGTAGCATTCGCCTGCCGCGCGGCTGTTTGCTGCATCGGATGAAAAGGCGCCCGCGACCAGCTCAATCTCGCGGTCCAACTCCGCCGCAATCCTATGCACCGGGCCGATGAACGACCCCGGCCCGCCGCCAATCATCCCCATCCGTAGCCGACGCATCATGCGGCATTCCTTTGCTGTTTAGGTTTTGATGGAAACAGTAAAATCCAGATTGCGCTGGTCATCACACCCAGGAAAACAGGTAGCAGGAGAAGCGGCGTCCAGGCAATCGCTCCCAGCGCCGCATGGGGTGCAACAAAGGCGGCATGAACTTCGCCCGAGAGTTTTGAGCCAATCGCCTGGCCAAATCCTGAAACCATCAGCACCAGCCAGCTCTGGCCCTGAGCTGCCAGTTCCGGCGGCGCACAATGCGCGATGAACATCGCCGACACTACGATGAAATAGTCGCTGCAAATCCCATGCAGGAGCACACCGATCCAGGCCGCGCCCATAATCCCATGCGCGGCCGCGAAGAAGAGCATGAAACGCACGGCCCACATCCCCATGCCCATCAGCAAAGCCCATTTCATCCCGATCCGCGACAGCACAAACGGGATGGTGACAATGAATGCTAGCTCCGACATTTGCCCCATCGCCATGACGCCGCCGACGCTTTCCCTGGCAAAGCCGAGCACGGGAAGGATCACTGAAATCCAGGTATTGTAGACACCCAGCGAGATCGAGGTGAGCAGCGCACACAGCATCAGCACCGCAAAACGCCGGTCGCGGAACAGCACCAGCGCCTTGATCCCGATCAGATCGCCGAGAGAGAAATGCGCATCTGCCGATGGTGGCGCCCTGTGCGGCAGGGTCTGCGCGACGATGGCCATGAGCACACCGCTCGCAGCGGCAGCATAAAATACCGAGACTGACGCCGACAAATGAAGTCCGGCAAGGCCGAAACCCGCAAGCGCCCAACCGAAGGTTCCGAACACGCGCACATACGGGAAGATACGCTGATGCATACCCAGTTCGACCAGTGCAATGGTGTTGGCGAGCGCCACCGTGGGGAGGAAGAAAAGCATCGTGATGAAAATCAGCGCGAGTGTAAGCATCAGGTGGCCGCCGAGTAACGTTGTGGGGATCAGCACGATGACACACGCACTCGCAAAATGCAGCAACGACATCAGGTTTCGCGGCGCTAGATAGCGATCCCCCACCGCACCCATGAACAGGGGCGAGATAATGGCGGCAATAGCCACCAGAAAATATGCGTTGCCTATGATGCCAGCGGCACCGTGCGTTGCAAGGACTTCCCCCAAAGTGGCAAACCACGATCCGAACACAACAAACTCAAGCAGCATCATCGCGATGAGTCTGACTAGAACCGCGGCGGACGGCCCGCCCGTCGCTTCTGCGTCGCCGAGTGCAGCATCACCGGTTATGATCATCCGTCTCTCCTCGGGACACGTTCCGTGTGCTAATTTTACGCGGGCCGTGCCGATGGCGTGGATTTTGCAACCAGCGCCGGATCGGTGATGGCAACTTCCTTCAGAATAGCGTCAACCTGGTCAACCACTGCCTGAGGCAATTCAAATCCGGCCGCCTTTACATTCTCGATAATCTGTTCGGGTCGCGTCGCTCCGATCAGCGCAGTGGCGACATTGGGGTTTTTGAGCACCCAGGCGAGCGCCATCTGCGACAGTGTAATGCCGAGGTCATCAGCGAGCGGACGCAGTTTTTGAACCGCCTCGAGTACGTCATCATTTAGCCAGCGTGCAATCATGTCCGCGCCGCCGCTCGCGGTATCGAGCGCGCGTGAACCTTGCGGCGGTGGTGTGCCGGGAAGATATTTGCCCGAGAGCACCCCTTGCGCCATCGGTGACCACACCACCTGCGCCATGCCCAGTTCAACGCAGGTCGGGATGACTTCCGCCTCAATGGTCCGATACAAGGCCGAATATTGTGGCTGGTTGGAAATGAAGGGCACACCCATCTGCTGCGCAAATTTATGTCCGGCGCGAATTTGCTCGGCCGTCCATTCACTCACGCCGATATAATGCGCCTTGCCGGAGCGCACCACATCGGCAAACGCCTGCATCGTCTCTTCCAGCGGCGTGAACAGGTCATAGCGGTGCGCCTGATAAACATCGACATGATCCATGCCCAAGCGCCGCAGGCTGGCATCGATCGCTTCCATGATCCGCTTGCGCGACAACCCGACCTCGTTCGGCCCGCGCGGGGCGGGCACTGAGGGCCAGAACACCTTGGTCATCACCACAACCGATTCTCGCCGGACACCCTTCAGCGCCGCACCGAGACACTCCTCGGCGGCGCCATGTGCATAGACATCGGCAGTATCGAAACTGGTGATGCCCAGATCAAGCGCGGTCTTGATGCAACGCTCGGCAGCGCGGCGATCCGAATCCACCCCCTGCGTGAGCCAGTTGCCAAAGGTAAGTGCTGAGAGCTTAAGGCCCGAGTGGCCAACATGACGGTGTTCCATATGGCTGAACACTAGGGATTTTCGGCGATCCGGGCAACTGGAATCTCACTGTTTTACGTGCCGTGCGTGCATTTCGACTGTAAAATGGAACTGCCATTGCGCGGGGGAGGTGCAGGAGGTGGTATCATGTATGAGTTTGACGCGTTCAAGTCATCGGGAAGAGCGATGCACGCGTCGAAAACGAGCAAAAAAATCATTTAACAATGCCGATAATCTTATAAATACCCATCACAGATATACAACCCAGAGTCGTTTTCATGCCATATTTGCAGCATAACAATAATCTCGCCGGCACCCAGGTGAATGCGAGGGGCTTGGCACGCGGATGAAATTCCTGATCGGCTGCTGGACATTTCTCGATGCGGACAAGCCGTCGCAGATGCGGGCGCACTGGCTTGACCTGAACGGTGTTGGGGCGCTCTCGGAAATCGCCGACGCCCCAAAGTCAGTCTATTATGGTGCGGTCGAACCGGGCGGTCAGTCGATGCTGCTGCTCCGTAATGACATGCACCGTTCGGCAATGTCGCGCCAGACGATCCACGCCGATGGCATACTTACCGAAACCGGCCACTGGCGGTGCGGCGAGAATGGGGTAGACGAGGGCGGCAGCTATATAGCGTTTGACCAGACAGGGGCTTACTTCGCAGTCGCCAATTCCGCTGTGGGCTGGGTTATTTACCGCAACGGGGCGACACCAGAAGCCATCGCCGATCTGTGCCATGAGGGCAGCGGCCCGCACCCGCGTCAGGCGCATTCGCACCCGCATTGCGTTATTTTTTCGCCCGACAATCGCTGGATTTATGCCGCAGACATGGGCGCAGACGCAGTGCTCGCTTTCCCCTTCGATGCCGCAACCGGGCGGGTGGGCGAAAAGATTATCGCGCACCGCACCACGCCGGGTGCCGGTCCGCGCCATCTGCTCTTCCATCACGGACTCGTCTATCTGCTCAACGAACTGGGCAATGCGCTTGAGGTGCTCGCGCCGAATGCGGATGGCACGCTGACTGCGCTGCAAAAAGTGGCAACGATGCCCGAGGACTTTACCGCATTCACCCATTGCTCGCATCTGGCCGTTGGCACGCAAGAGAATGTCATTCTCGCGGCCAATCGCGGGCATGATTCGATTGCGGGCTTTATTTTGGGCGATGACGGGCGAGTGATTGAGCGCCTCTGGACGCCGAGCGGCGGCGTGTGGCCGTGGTGCTTTGCCGTTGCCAGTGACGGCAGGCTGATCGTCGCCAATACCCGGTCGGATACGCTCAGCATTTTTGCGCCCGATGGACCGGGGCGGTTCAGGCTCATTCAGAACCTCAACGTTGAGAAACCCGCCTTTATCATGGCGGTCTGATCAGGCCTCCGCACCAACCCCGGTCAGCCGCCGCAGCATTTCATGGTGGCGGCGGACCTGATCGACCTCGCTCATCATTTCGGCGCGGGTGCGATCCTGAAAATAGCGCTGCCCCTCATATTCGCTGTTGATATATCCCGTATAGTCCCCCGCCCTGAGCGCGCCAATGGCCCCGTCATAGTCTATGGCAGCTTCCCGATATTGCCCCGGATGGCCAGGCATATCGGACATATAGTTGAACTTGCCATGGCAGGAGACGACATACGGCGTGAGCTGACGCATCATCTCCAACGAGGTATTTGAGAGCATGATCGCCTCGGACACAACAACATAATCCAGCTCGCTCGGCGCAGGTACGCGCGCATCGGCAAAGGCCTTGAGCGCAGCGAAGGTCTTGGCGATCAGGGGCTCGCACTCGCCGGTCGCCACATAGTGCTTGAACGCAACGCGCAGATTTCCGGCAGTGTGGTTGATGACATCGCCCATATCGAAGGGGGGTTGGCCCAAGCGGATCAGATCGGCGAGCGCGTTTGACGCAGCACTCGCTTCCGGTTTCGCCCCGCGCCGCTCATATTGGGCGAGCAAAACCTCAGACGGACGGAACCCGAAAATGCCAAAGTCAGGCACCAGC
>JAGWQR010000319.1 GCA_028869975.1 Alphaproteobacteria bacterium
AGCGTCACCGGGGTGTCGGGCGTAAGTTTGTTACCCTGCGCCTGCCAGACCGTATTGTCATCGGGCACCTGCCCCGCCGGGCCTGCCCAACCAAATCCGGCATATTCAGCATCGGCCGAGCCTTCAGGCGAGTAGAGCTCAACATCGGGAGAATTGCGCTCGGTTGTCGCCTGATAATGGGTGAGGATCAGATCATCGATCCGCGCACCCTTGAGGTTGATCGAACCGGAAAGCATCGGCGTTTCAAGTGAAACACGCGGTGCGCTGGCAACCACTTGCGCGCGCGGGTGCAGCACGCCCTGAACCGCATTCGCGCCGGGAAGGGTTGGGGCGGCAAGCGCTTTTGGCGCCGGCGGCGGCGGTGCATAGCGCGCAGCAAGAAACTCCCATGCTGTCACCACGACAAGCGACAGCAAAACTGCCACAATCATATTCCGTTGCTGCTGCACGATTACCCCGTCTTGTCTGTTAAGTTATGGAACCGGATCGAAACCATGCCCGCCGAAGGGATGACAACGCGCAATCCGCTTGAGTGCAAGCCAGCCGCCCTTCGCCGCACCATAACGCTGCACCGCTTCTATCGCATAGGCCGAGCAGGAAGGATGATAACGGCAGCTTGACGGCAGAATCAGCGACGGGCCGAGTTGCCAGCCCCGCGCCAGCAGGATGAGCAGCCGTGCAATCATGCCTGAACTTTCCTGAGCGCGCGGATCAACTCGGCACGCATTTCGGTATAATCGCGTTCAACCTGACCTGCACGTCCGATGAGCACATGATCGGCACCGGGAACGCCTTGCACCAAGATCACATCCCGTGCCAGCGCACGCAGACGCCGCTTGAACCTGTTGCGGACAACCGCATTGCCAACCTTTTTGGTGACGGTGAAACCAACGCGCATCTGGGCATCCTCCGCGCCACAACGAGGCCGCAATTGCAGGATAAAGGCCGGTGTTGCCACCCGCCGCGCTGCATTGGCGGCAAGGAAATCCCTACGCTTGGCTATGGTTGTCAGGCGCTGAGCTTTTTGCGACCGCGCGCCCGACGCGCGCGAATCACTGCGCGGCCCGCTGCAGTCGCGATCCGTGCCCGAAATCCGTGTCGGCGTGCCCGAACCAGATTGCTCGGCTGAAAAGTGCGCTTCATCGCTCATGTTCCTCAAATAGGCAGATAATGTGGTTTGCCTCTCCGTCAAGGGACAGGCAGAAAGCGACGCGCATAAGCGGGTGTGGTGTAAATGTCAATTCCGGACTCGACTTGACACTGAAACTCCGCCTAAAGAGAACATGACGCAAACATTCGGGGGCAGTCGCTTGGTTTCCACGGTTCAGACGGTCGCGTATCTCGGGCTGGAGGCGCGCAGTGTCGAGGTGCAGTGCCAGATCGCGCCGGGGATGCCCGCGTTCGTGCTCGTTGGCCTGCCGGACAAGGCGGTGGGCGAAAGCCGCGAGCGGGTGCGCGCCGCCATCACCGCGATGGGGCTGGCGCTGCCACCCAAGCGGATCACGATCAACCTCTCACCCGCCGATCTGCCCAAGGAGGGCTCGCATTATGATCTGCCGATTGCGCTGGCGCTGCTCGGCGCGATGGGGATTGTTGATGCTGAGACACTGAGCCAGTATCTTGTCGTCGGCGAATTGGGGCTCGATGGGCGTGTGGCGTCATCACCGGGCGTGCTGCTCGCGGCGCTTCATGCATGTACGCATGGACTTGGCCTCGTCTGCCCGGCATCTCAAGGCGCTGAAGCCGCCTGGGCGGGGCAGATTGAGGTGCTTGCCGCGCCTGATCTGCTCTCCCTGCTCAATCATTTCAAGGGCGCGGTGCTGCTGCGTCCCCCGCAAGCGGGCGAAGTTGACGCGGTGCATCATGGCCCGGATTTGCGGCAGGTGAAAGGGCAGGAAACCGCCAAGCGCGCGCTCGAAATTGCGGCGGCGGGCGGGCATAATATGCTAATGATCGGGCCACCAGGCGCGGGCAAGTCGCTGATGGCGGCGTGCGTGCCTGGTATCTTGCCTGAGTTGAGCGCGGCCGAGGCGCTCGAAGTCTCGATGGTGGCGTCGGTCTCGGGTGAGTTGCAGGGCGGGCGGATGACACGGCAGCGCCCGTTCCGCGCGCCCCACCATAGCGCCTCGATGGCGGCTTTGGTCGGTGGCGGCTTAAGGGTGAAGCCGGGGGAGGTCAGCCTCGCGCATCTCGGTGTGCTGTTTCTGGATGAGTTGCCCGAGTTTCAGCGCGCGGTGCTCGATTCGCTACGCCAGCCGCTCGAATCGGGCACGGTGAGCGTCGCGCGTGCCAATGCGCATGTCACCTTCCCCGCGCGGGTGCAGTTGATCGCGGCGATGAACCCGTGCCGGTGCGGACATCTGGGGGATGCGGCGCTTGCGTGCTCGCGCGCGCCCAGATGCGCCGCCGATTATCAGACCAAAGTGTCGGGGCCATTGCTTGACCGGATCGATCTGCATGTCGAGGTTGCCCCGGTCACCGCTGCCGATCTGGTGCTGCCCGTCCCGGCGGAAGGATCGGCGGAAGTGCGCGCGCGGGTAGGCGTCGCGCGGGCGGTTCAGACTGCACGCTACGGGCCCAATGGACCGCGCACCAATGCCGAGGTCGAGGGCAAGCTGCTTGAGGCCCACGCAACCCCGGATGAAGCCGGCCGTGCCCTGCTCGCGCAGGCGGCGGAGGCGATGCGGCTCTCCGCGCGCGGCTATACCCGCGTCTTGAAGGTGGCGCGCACGATTGCCGATCTGGCCGGGGCGGAGGACGTGGGGCGCATTCATATTGCCGAGGCGCTGTCCTACCGGCGGCAGCCTCCCCGGAATTAGAGGATGCGCCGTCATGCGGGCCTGATTGTCGTGGCGATGATGGCGCTCGCTGGCTGCCACAGCGCCGCCCGCCAGACTGATCCCGCCACCATCACCCGCATCGCCGATGCCGAGATCAAATCGCTCGATCCGCAAATTGCCTCTGATCTTGCCTCGCAGCGCATCGCCGCCGAGCAATTCGAGGGGCTGACGCGCTTCAGCGCTGCGGGCAAGGCGGAGCCGGGACTGGCTTCGGGCTGGACGCAAAGCGCCGACGGGCTGACCTGGCGCTTTCGCTTGCGCCCGAACCTCAGCTTTTCGGATGGCGTGGCGATTACGCCCGACACATTCGTGCGCGGCCTTGCCCGACTACGTGCGCCCGCAACCGGCGCGGCCAACCGCGCGCTGTTTGATCCGATTGCCGCAATGACGCGTGATGCTGACACAGTGGTCGTCACCCTCGCCTACCCTTTTCCGGCACTGCCCGAACTGCTGGCGCAGCCCGCGCTCGCCGCGCTCCCGCTCCACCGCGCGCATTGGACGCGCGAGCGCCCGATGGTGGCGTCTGGCGCATACCGGCTGAAAGATTGGGTGCTCAACGATCATATCAGCCTGAAGCGCAACCCCGCCTGGCATGATGGTGCCGCGCCCATCGCCCATGTGCGCTGGCAACCGGTGAGCGATTCGCTGTCCGCATTGCGGCTGTTTCAGGGCGGCGCGGCGGATACGACGAGCGATTTCCCGTCGTCGCGGTTTAGCGCATTGCGCAAAGTCATGCCCGCCGCCGTGCATGTCGCGCCCTATAATGGCAGCTATTATTACGTGTTCAATACGCGCAAACCGCCATTTAACGATGTGCGTGTGCGGCGGGCGTTGGTGAGCGCCGTCGATCAGAACTGGATCGCCGGGCCACTATTGGGATTGGGCGCAAGGCCAACGCAAATGCTGGTGCCGCAGTCTATTCTGCCCCAGCCTAGCAGAGTGCTCGCACCTGCAATCCATGTCGGCGATCAGGCGGCCCTTGCTCGCGCGCGCGCCATGCTCGCAGCGCTGGGTTACACACCTGCCCATCCGCTCATATTCGACATCCGCTATAATTCCGACACCGATCATCGCCGCGTGGCGGTGGCGCTCGCTGCCATGTGGAAGCCACTGGGCGTCGAGGCGCACCTGTTCAACAGCGAAGCGGCCATGCACTTCACCGCGCTTCACCGGGGCGATTTCCAGCTCGCGCGCTCAGGCTGGATCGGCGACATTGCCGCGCCCGAAAATTATCTCGCCAATTTCCGCTGCAACGCCGGGCCGACCAATTATGGCGGTTATTGCGATCCGGCGTTCGACCACCAACTCGACCGCGCGCTCCATACCGCTAACCCCAAGCAGCGTGAAATCGAAATGAACCGCGCCCAATTCATCCTCATGCAGGGTGCGCCGATCATCCCCTTGACCGAATATGTCTCGAAATCGCTGGTTAGTGCACGCGTACGGGGTTGGCAGGACAATACTGCCAATATACACCCAAGCCGGACGCTGCGTTTGCAGCATTGAGTGAGATGGAATGAAATACGCTTGCCTCTTTGCCTCGCTTCTGGCTGGATTGGCCCTTAACGGCTGCTCTAACCAGTCAAGCCCGTCAACGCTTAACGTCGCAGTCGTTGGTGATGCCACGAATATCCTCGATGTCGCGACCACACAGGGATTGGTAGCCTTCGATGAAGACGGTCAGATCGAGCCGGCGCTGGCAGAGCGCTGGGCAGTGACCGATGACGGCTTGGCTTATATTTTCCGCCTTGCGCAAATCCGGGGACGCAACGGCCATATAATCGAGGCAGGCGAGATCGCGCATACACTGAAGGAACGCGTTGCTGCAGCGCCCAACAACCGCATCGGATCGCTGTTTGAAACGGTTGAAGATGTTGTGGGGATGACGAACAGGGTGATCGAAATCCGCCTGAAAACGCCGCGCCCTTCGCTTCTGCAGTTGCTGGCGCAACCTGAACTCGGTGTGCGCCATAATGGTCAGGGCACCGGCCCCTTCGCACAGTCCGGACCATCCAAAGCCGCAATCACCCTCAAACGCATCAATCTCCCTGATACGAGTGCAGAGGATGACGGTACCGTAACGCAGGTGACACTTGACATGCTCGCTGCCGAACAGGCCGTAGCCCGCTTTAAGGCAGGCAAAGAACAGGCTGTGCTGGGTGGAACGCTTGCTGATTACCATATTATGCGCGCCGCAAATATTCGTGCCACCCGATTTATTGCCGATCCCGTCCAGGGGGTGTTTGGCTTCATGTTCACTGCAACCGGACGGCTAGGGGACGATGCACAGATGCGCCAGGCGATGAATATGGTCGTCGATCGCGATGCCCTCACGCGTATGCTTAACCTGCCTGGCTGGCAGGCGCGCACCACGATTCTTCCCGCCCGGCTCGATACAGGAAGCGATCCGGCAATTCCAGACTGGGCAACTGCTCCGCTCGACACCCGTCTCGCTCTGGCTCCGCCGATTGTATCGGCCTGGCGCGCAAGGCACCTGAATGACAATCTTATCCGCATTGCTATGCCAAAAACCGGATTATGGAGGGTGGTATATGCACGGCTGCGGGCGGACTGGCGGACGATCGGCCTTGATGTGCAGCGCGTTGATCCGGGTGCGGCCGCAGATCTTGTCCTTATCGACGAGGTTGCGCCGGACAGCAGCGCCAACTGGTATTTTGCCCGACTCGGCTGCCATGCAGGCACGCCGTGCGATACTGCATCGGAACAGACGCTTGATGACGCGCGTGCCGCTGATACGCTCGATACCAGGGCCGCCGCATTCACCCGTGCCGATCAGGCCTATACCCTGAATGCACCTGCTATTATCCTTGGCAATCCGTTCCGCTGGGCGCTGACATCGGCGCAGACACCCGGCTTGCACGCAAATCCCTTCGCGCTGCACCCGCTCACTCACTTGCGCTAGAGGCTCGGTCTGCTAAGGCAGTGCTATGCCGCAACTTGTCCTGATCCGCCACGGCCAGTCCGCCTGGAACCTCGAAAACCGCTTCACCGGCTGGTGGGATGTTGATCTGACCCCGCTGGGGGTTGACGAAGCACGCGCGGCGGGGCGATTGCTGCGCGACAAGGGCATGGATTGCGATCTCTGCTTTACCTCGGTGCAAACCCGCGCAATCCGCACGCTCCACCTTGTGCTGCATGAAATGGATCGGCTGTGGCTGCCCGTGACGAAAGACTGGCGGCTTAACGAGCGCCATTATGGCGGGCTGACCGGATTGAACAAGGCAGAAACCGCCGCAAAACATGGCGACGATCAGGTCAAGATCTGGCGTCGGTCATTCGATATGCCGCCGCCACCGATGGCCCCCGACAGCCCTTTCTCTATGCGCAACGACCGCCGCTATGATGGCATCCCCATTCCCGCAACCGAAAGCCTCAAGGACACGATCGCGCGTGTCCTGCCCTATTGGGAGAACACGATTGCGCCTGCCTTGCGCGCCAACCAGCGCGTGCTGATTGCGGCGCATGGCAACAGTCTGCGCGCGCTGGTCAAGCATCTGTCGGGGATTGCCGACGCTGATATTACCGAGCTGGAAATCCCGACCGGCCAACCGATCGTCTATGATCTCGATGCCAACCTGAACGCGCTGGAGCGCTATTATCTCTCGGCGCGGTGAGCGCGCTTTTCGCCATACATCGCAATATCGGCCCTGTGGAGTGCCGTATCCACACTGTCATTCGCCTCGATCATCGTATAGCCGATCGAGATTGAGACAGGCACTAATTCCCGCTCAATAATTGCGTGGTTCTGGCTGATTTCGCGGGTCAGTGTGCCGATTTTGCGGATCACTTCATGCTCAAGGATCGGTTCGATCAGGATACCGAACTCATCCCCGCCCAGCCGCGCCACCAAATCGGTTGAGCGTAACTGGCTGCGCAAAACATCGCCCACATGGATGAGCACAATATCACCGGCTCCATGGCCGTGTGCATCATTGATGGATTTAAGCCCATCTACGTCTACGAAGAGAAGCGCCGCACCTGTACGGTAGCGCGCCACCCGCCGCACCACCATATCAACCTCACGCTCGAATCGCCGCCGATTGGGCAGCGGGGTAAGGGTATCGGTATCGGCCAGTTGCGCCACAGTTGCGAGTCGCTCCTCAAGATCACGCACCGACTGGCGCAGCGAATGGTTTTCGTCGCGGAGCCGTTCAACCTCCTCCCGGTTTATATCTGCGGAATGATTATCAGTTCTATTTAGCGACATACTACAAACCTACTCAGAACAGTCCTCATGTGCATAACCTGATTGATTTTACGAGGGGTTAACGCTAGGCGCTTTTCGCTCATGGCGCAGCATAGCCAGTGGAGCAGGCATGACACAAGACACCCCGGTAATCGGTATCATCATGGGCAGCACATCCGACTGGGCGACCATGATCCACGCCGCCGAAATGCTCGAAAAGCTGGACGTGGCCCATGAAGTGCGGGTGGTATCGGCGCACCGCACGCCCGATCGGCTCTATGAGTTTGCCAAGTCGGCGCAATCACGCGGGCTGAAAGTGATTATTGCAGGCGCGGGCGGTGCTGCGCACCTTCCCGGCATGGCGGCTTCGATGACAACGCTACCGGTGCTGGGCGTGCCGATTGAGTCGGCGGCGTTGAAGGGCATGGATTCGCTCTTGTCGATTGTGCAAATGCCGGGCGGGGTGCCCGTGGGCACGCTCGCGATTGGCAAGGCTGGCGCGATCAACGCAGCGCTACTCGCGGCGTCGATTCTGGCGCTCAATGATCGTGCGCTTGCCGATCGCCTTGCCGCCTGGCGGCGCGCGCAAAGTGATGGCGTGCCCGAAAATCCAGCATGATTGAGCAGCAAGCGCCCGGCGCAACCATCGGCATCTTGGGCGGCGGCCAACTGGGCAAGATGCTGGCGATGGCTGCTGCACAACTCGGCTACCGCGTGCATATCTATGCACCTGAAGCGCAGTCCTGCGCTGCCGATGTTTGCGCCGCCCATACCCGTGCGGATTTTGATGATGTCGCTGCTTTGCGTAAGTTTGCCACCAGCGTGGACGTCATCACCTATGAATTCGAGAATGTCCCGGTCGCACCACTCAAGGAAATTGCCGGGTTGAAGCCGCTGTTTCCGCCGCTTGCCGCACTCGATGTGACGCAGGATCGCCGCAGCGAGAAGGCGTTTGCGCAAGCCCAGGGCCTAACGACTGCGCCCTGGGCTCCGGTCACGTCTGCTGATGAGCTTGCGGCGGCGCTCGGCCAGATTGGCGCGCCTGCCATCCTCAAAACCGCGCGCCACGGCTATGATGGCAAGGGGCAGGTGCGGATTGATGATGCGGGCCAAGCTGAGGCAGCCTGGGCGGAGATTGGTGCGCAGCCGGCGATTCTGGAGGGACTGGTGCGCTTTGCCCATGAATTCTCGATCCTCCTCGCGCGCGGACAGGATGGCGCGATGGTCGCTTATCCATCGCCCGAAAACCGCCATGCCGAGGGGATATTGCGTACATCATCCCTGCCCGCACCCGCCGAAGTGATCGCGCAGGCCGCGCTGGCCCTCCCCCAGGCGCAGCGGCTGGCCCATGCTCTGGATTATGTCGGCATCCTCGCGGTCGAGTTTTTCGCTTGCGACCAAGGTCCGGTGTTCAACGAAATGGCCCCGCGGGTTCATAACAGCGGGCACTGGACAATCGAGGGCGCACAGACCTCGCAATTCGAGAACCATATCCGCGCGATTTGCGGCCTGCCGCTGGGCGCAACCGCGCTGACCGCAGCGGCGGTTGAGATGACCAACCTGATTGGTGCTGATGTCGAGCAAGCCCCGGCTCTGCTCGCCGCGCCCGGCGCGCACCTGCACCTCTATGGCAAGGGTGAAGCCAGTCCGGGCCGCAAAATGGGCCATGTCACGCGTGTTCAGCCCACCGCTTGATCTGATCCAGCCGCAAAACAATAATTCTTAACAAGGTGAGTCGATCTCTTGCATAATTCATTCGTTTGAATTAATAATGATGCATGAGCGAGGACTGCATTTCAAGTCGCGACATTTTGCTGCGAGCGGCGA
Source organism: Alphaproteobacteria bacterium (assembly GCA_028869975.1). GTDB lineage: Bacteria > Pseudomonadota > Alphaproteobacteria > Sphingomonadales > Sphingomonadaceae > JAGWQR01. The sequence goes on from JAGWQR010000319.1 coordinate 8,875, forward strand.
TCGAGGCCTTCGGTCAGCATGGCCGCGATGGCGCGAGCACCCGCCAGATTGCTACGGCTGCCGGAATGCCGATGTCGCAGATCACCTATCATTTTGGCGGCAAGGACGGGCTGTATCTTGCTTGCGCGCAATATATCGCCGATGATTTTATCAGCAACATGGCGGCCGCCATCGGTCATGATCTCTCCATTCCGCAAACGCCTGCGGAGGCGCGTGTCGCGCTGATCGCACTGATCCGCACAATGGTGCATATGATGTTGCGCAAGAAGACCCGCGCGATCTCGCACTTCATATTGCGCGAACAGGCCGAGCCGACCGAAGCCTTTGCCATCATCTATAATTGCATGATGGGGCGAGCGATTGCGCGGGTGCGTGAGCTGCTCGGTATCATCAGCGAGAACCGCCTGACCGAGGCGCAGCTTAATGTGCGCACAATGGCGCTCATCGGGCAGGTGATCGTGTTTCGCGCGGCCAATGCTTCGGTGCTGCGCACCACCGGCTGGAGTGAGATCGGCCCCGAACAAAATGACGAGATTGCAGATGCGATCATCGCCCATGTCAACGCCATTTGTGACGCCATTGAA
>JAGWQR010000320.1 GCA_028869975.1 Alphaproteobacteria bacterium
GCTCGTGCTGGCGGTCGATGAGGATGGGAAACTTCACCGTGTCGTTCTCGATTCTGCAGTGGATGAACTCAGCCTGCAACGCATCGCACTTTATGATGCCGGACACAGTCTTTGTCGACTGACATTCGACCGGTTTGTGGTAGCCCCTTTCGCTATATATCCAGCGACCGCTGAGGATCAAACGCTTGCCCATGCAGCGACCGGCTTTGCTGCTGAAGCGCAGGGCGGGGCGGAGGCGCTGCTCCAACTGACTATCGATTATCTCAAGACACGCCAGCAATTCGGCAAGCCGATCGGCGCGTTTCAGGCCTTGAAGCACCGGGTTGCGGATCATCGCACGCGGATCGAGGCCGGGCGGGTGCTGCTGCGCGCTGCTGTGGCGGGGCTGGCTGCCGGTGTCCCTCAGGCCCATGCCGATGCCGCCGCAGCCAAAGCGCTGATCTGCGCGGATTATGTTGCGCTGGCGCGCGACGCGATCCAGCTTCATGGCGGGATCGGCTATACACAGGAACATGCCTGCCACCTGTTCGCCAAGCGCGCCTGGTTGCTCGATGCGCTGCTCGGCGGGCGGAGCGCGAGTGCAGAGCGCGCCTATGCCCTCGCGCTTGAGGGGGCGGCATGAGCACCTCTCCGCTTGCCCATGCGCATGATATGGACGCGTTCCGTGCCGCGCTGCGAGACTGGTTTCCACGTGTTATCCCTGCCAACTGGCGCGACACCATACGTATGCAGGGCGAATCCGGCTACGCCCAAGTGCAGGCGGACTGGTATCGCGCGCTTGCCGATGCCGGGCTGGCGACGGCGCACTGGCCCGCCGGCTGGGGCGGCGCTGATCTGCCCCTCGCGGCGCAGATTGTCTATTATGAGGAGATGATCCGCGCCGATGCGCCGCTGCTGCCGCTGCATCAAATCTCGCTCTATCATATGCCCGCAACCCTCTTTGCGCATGGCACGGCGGCGCAGCGCGCGCGCTATCTTGATGGCGCGCGGCTGCATGGCGACATCTGGTGCCAGGGCTTTTCCGAGCCGGGGGCAGGCTCCGATCTTGCCAGCTTGCGCACCAGTGCGGTGCGCGACGACGATCATTATGTGCTGAACGGTCAGAAAACCTGGTCCACCAATGGCGCTTATGCGCGCTATTGCCTGTTGCTCGCGCGCACGGACACACAGGCACCGCGCAAACAGGCGGGAATTTCTTGCTTTGTCGTTGATCTCAAAGAGACACCGGGCGTGACCGTGCGTCCGATCCGGCAGATCACCGGCGAGGCCGATTTTGCCGAGATTTTCTTCGATGACGCGCGCATCCGGTGCGAAAATCTGATCGGGGCCGAAAATGATGGCTGGCAGATCGCGCAATCGACGCTCACCTCCGAGCGCGGCTTGCTGATCTTCGAGCATACCGAGCGGCTGGCTGCTGCCTATTGGCGCGATGCGAAGGCTGGCAAGGACAAATGGCTGCGCGATCCGGCGCACGCGCGGGAGTTCGCTTGCTTTTTTCCGCGTGTGCGCTCCGTGCAACTGATGGCGCGCGCGCTGCTTGAGGAACTGGCGAAAGACCCGCATGGCGGGTTTGAGACTGCGACTTTCCTCAAGCTCGCCTGGGCGCCTCTGTTGCAGGAGTATACCGGCTTTGTCGCGCGCATGGGCGGGCTGGAGGCACAGCAAATGCGCGAGCCGCTGCGCTGTGGAGGGCATACATCCGGCGATGCGATGACCGATTGTCTGGCGAGCTATGGCTGGACGGTAGCCGGAGGCAGCAACGAAATCATGCGCAACATAGTTGCCGAACGGATTTTAGGGTTGCCCAAGGGGTAGCACGCTTCACCGCGCTACATGGACGATCCGCGCGCCGATGATCGTTGCCGCCACGCGCTCGGCGACGGGTTCATTGAGGATGTCGCGATACGTGCCACGCATCAGTACAATATCGGCGGACTCTCCGGCCACGATGCTGCGCTGCCGCGACAGGCTGAAATCATAGTGCAAAGCGAAAAGCGCATTCTGCGCGGAAACTGCTTCATCACAGCCGAGCATGGCACCTTGCACGGTTCGCCGGTCGCGGGCGGCCCGGATAATCGCCCAGGGATCATATGGCCCATAGGGTGCATCGGAGCCAACGCCAATGCGTATGCCAGCTTCAAGCAAAGACCTGAACCGGTAAAGATCGGCGTGCTGGTCTGCCGCGATGTCACGCAGATAACGGTCACCGCGCCCGTGGATAAAACCGGGATTTGTAACGACTGTGAGGCCCATATCCGCAATTTGACCGATCAGCACAGGCGGAATCAGCCCGCCATGTTCGATCCGATCCCCGCGCCGCGCACCGCCAGCGGCATCGAGCGCGGTGAGGTACCAGACCAGTTCCGCCTCGGTAACACAATGCGCAGCAACGGCGCGGCGTTGCACACGGGCTGCGGAAATGCGCGCAACAACCTCCTCAAGCGACGGCAACGCGTGCTCATCATAATGGAGTTTCAAAGGCCCGCGCGTGTAATGGGGCGACTCGGGCAGTGTCTCATGGCCCATCAGGCACAGCTGCAACGGCCAGTCCCCGCGTGCGATCGCCGCCTCAAACAGCCGCGCTTCGGCAGGGCCATTGCTGGGGCCAGTATCAGTAACCCCGGTAATACCATGGCTTACCAGTTCCTGCGCCAGCGCGGCAATGTCTGGCATTTCCGTGCCCAACCTGTCACGCAGCCACGCATCGCCGCGCCAGATGCGCCCGGTTGGCACTCCGCCATCACCCAGTTCAACACAATCAGGATACAGCCCTTTTCCCAGCCGCGCCAGCATCGCCGCGTTGAGTAACCATAACGCGCCGGTGCGATCTTGAATGCGTAACGGATAGTCGGGGAGCCAGGTATCGAGCGTTGTCGCGTCGGGCAGACCGGCTGCACGCTCATCATAGCCAATCGCGCGGATGGCGGTGCCGGGGGCGCGGGCTGTGGCAAAGCTGCGCAGTTTTGTGATGAGTGCCTTCTCATCCGCCAGCCCGCTCAGATCAACCGACACACGCCGCGCCGACGCAGCAAGGATATGAATATGATGATCGACCAGGCCGGGGAGCGCAGTCATGCCGGTGGCGTCGAACTCCAGCCCGGTTTTGGGCAGGCGCGCACCGATGGTTGCAATTTTGCCATCCCTGATCGTGATGTCAGTCGGTGGCCCGGCACCCACCGCCACATTCCGAATAATGCGTTCAGCCGCGTTCATTTGGTTTTTTCGTCTGAAAACATCGCCGCCGTCGGGGCCAGTGCACAATCGAGCAGGCCACCGCGCCCGTGAGCCCGCGCCTCCAGTGCCGCTGTAGCCGCGACCAGCCCAGTCAGCGGGTCGGCCAGCGCATCGCCCATAAATTGGGGCGCGCTATCCTGCCATGCCACCAGCCCCCCCGCCGCCGCGCAATCATCGCCAAAACCGACGCGCTGACCCGCTTCGCCCGCCCAGCCATAGGCACTGATCGCGACCCAGAGCAGATGCGGATGCGCGGCAAACACGCGCTCCGGCTCCAGCCCCAGCCGCGCCAGTGCGGCGGGTCGTGCGCTGGTGATGAGGATGTCGGTGTCGTGAAGCGCGCACGCAACGGTTTCCAGATTCAGTGGCTCGACACGATGCTTTTTCACTCCATTGAGCCGCGCCGCGTGGAGCGGGGTTGTCTGCGCCGTCGGATCTGGGCGCGCCGGGTCTTGCCACTTGGTCACTTGAGCGCCGCCAGCGGCAAGCAGCGCCCCGCACAACGGTCCGGCCCAAAGCGCGGATAGATCAAGCACGCGGATGTTGGCCAGTTGGCGCGGTGGCGCTTCTTTGCTTGCGTGAAGCAACGCGGGTTCGAGTGCCTCCGCCTCCCCCACCACCCCGAGCGGCAGGCCAAGCAGTGTTGCCCGTGCGCGCCAATGCGCAACGGGCAGGATCATAAACATGTCGGCCAACCGGTGCAGCGACGGGTCATCGATTTCAGCCTCAAACAGCGCGGACAGCAACGCCACGTCATCCGCCCGCGCCAGATTGAGCGCGATCCAGCCATCGGCTGCCCGATAAAGACGACAGGTGCCGTTGGCTGAACATTGACCGGGTTTGGCGAGCGGCAGATCGCGCGCAAACAACTCCCCGCACGGCCAGTTGGTACATGCGCCAAGTTGCGCTGCCGCCGCATCCAGCCGCGCCCACCACGCGCCCGTGTCAGGCTGCGCGTTCATCCGACAATCTCGTCGATCAGACTCCAATCGAGTGCCTGGCCAGCGCCAATGCGCTTGCCCGATAGCATCAATTCCAAAGCTCGCTCATGCCCGATGCGGCGCGGGATCGTGACAGTGCCGCCCGCGCCGGGGATCAGTCCCATCTTCACTTCGGGGAGCTGGAACCAGGTGTCCGGCATGGCCGTGCAGCGCGCTGCGGCGGCAAAAACCTCCAGCCCGGAGCCGATGACCGCGCCATGAAAATGCACCGTGCAGCGGTCCCTGAGAGCATCGATCAGCCGTGCGATGCTGCGCTCCATACGGATGAGGTACGCCTGCGCCAGATCGGACGCAGTTCCGAACTCGGGCAGATGGCCACCGACCGAGAAGCATTTGCCCGCGCCTTTGATGATGATGTGCGGCTGGGTCGGGTCATCTAGTGCATTGGTCAAGATGTCGAACAGCCCGTCGCGCATCGGCGCGGATATGGCGTTGCGGTTGGCGGGATCGTTGAGCATGAGGGTGAGTGTGTTGCCGTCGCGCGCGACCTGGAGTGGCGGCGCGGCGATGGGTGCGCTCGATACATCTCCTCGTGCCACCAACCACCGCCGGAAGGCCGCCCCACCCAGCAATGTCGAGTAAGCGAGCGACTCCATCTCCAGCGCCTGCTCGAAATTCATCCCCCGTTGCGCGCGCAGCAGCCGTTCAAGGATCGTCGCCGCCGTGCCCCGATCAGCCACCCGAATAAAGCTTTTTCAAATCCCGGCGCAGCAATTTACCTGTCTCGTTATAGGGGAGTTCCTCGGTAAAGAACCAAGCCTCGGGGGTCTTGGTTGAGCGCAAGGCAGCGCGGATATGTGCGGCGAGTGCCCCCTCATCTGCGCCCCCACGCGCTACCACAACCGCGCCGATCTTCTCGCCCCATTGCGCGCAGGGCAGGCCGATGACGGCGCAATCCGCCACTGCCGGGTGTGCGCGCAGGCAGTCCTCAATCTCACCCGGCGAGATATTCTCGCCTCCGCGCACGATGACATCATCGAGCCGCCCCTCGACGAACAGATAACCTTCCGCATCCATCGATCCGCCGTCGTTGGTCGCGAACCAGCCCTTATCATCGGTGATCTTCTTGCCGAGATATTCGCCCGAGACCTGTGCGCCGCGCACATAAACTTCACCGCTTTCTCCCGCCGCGAGCACCGACTTGCCATCGGCACCCCGGATCTCAATCTCGATTCCGGGAAGCGGCTTGCCGACCGAATGCAAGCGGCGGCGGACGGCGGGATTGGTCGCAGCAAAGGCGGTGCGATGATCCTCCGCCCCGAGCAGCGCAATCGTCGAGCTGGTCTCCGTCAGGCCATAGGCATTGACGAAGCCGACATGGGGCAGCGCTGTCATGGCGCGCGCGATCACCGGCTCGGGCATCCGCCCACCACCATAAGACAACGCGCGCAGCGAGGGCAGGCTCGACCCCGCATTCGCCGCCGCATCAAGCACCCGATCGAGCATGGTCGGCACCAGCATCGCGTGCGTAACCCGCTCGACATCGACAGTGCGCACCCAATCCTCGGGCGAAAACGCTGAAAGATAGACAATCCGTCGCCCGCCATAGACGCTGCTCAAAATCGCGCTGATTCCGGCGATATGATAATTGGGTACACTGACGAGCGCGGTTTCATCGGCTTCGGCGGCGAGCAGATCGACCGTATTCAGGATATAGCTGGTCAGGTTCTCATGGCGCAGCACCGCCGCTTTGGGTGCGCCGGTGGTGCCGCTGGTGAACAGCAGGACGGCTGTGTCATTTTCGGCATAGCCGTCAAATTCCGGCGCGGTGCACATAGCGGCCTCGAACGCGGAAACGTGCATGACGGTAACACCCTCATGCACCCCGATCCGAGCGGCCATCTCGTCTGCCACCACCAGCAGCGCCGGTGCGGTGCGCGCGACCAGTGCGTTGAGCTGCTCATCGGGCAACCGGTAATTGAGCGGGCAGAAGGGCAGCCCTGCATAGCCTGCGCCAAACAATAGCTGCGGCACAATCGCGCCATTGAGCCCGCAATAGACAATTTGTCCAACATTGTCGCTCGCCGCCGCCGCCGCCGCCCGCTTCGCCTGCGCGCGCATCTCCGCGAGCGTCCAGTCGCCAACTGCGCGCAGGTCGGGGTCGGCATCGGCGGCAATATCGAGCAGCAATGTGGTTTGCATGGCTTAGCGTTCGAGCCCTAGTCCGAGGCGGGCAGCGGTTTGGCTTCCTTGAGCGCCAGCGCACGGCCATCGAAACTCAATGAGCCTTGGCCATGCTTGGTGCCGAGCACCTCGATTCCGCTCGTCTCATCGACATAGCGTTTGCCGATCAGCACCCCACCCGCGAACGCCGGATCGACCGTGCCGCCCGACGCTGTGCCATCGAGCGCCACCACCGGCGCACCGCCGCAACCCAACACGCCCGCAGACTTGGGCGGCCGCACGACAACACATTCGGCGCTGCACACTGCAGATTTCCAGCGTGATCCGGGTTTCAGGTCCATGGCTAAGTCCTTTCTCTGCCCCGCTATAGCCGCGCACGCGCCGAAGCGCCATAAGCGGCGCGCATCAATCGCGCACGCGGAGTTGATCGCGCAACGCATTCTTGAGCACCTTGCCCGCATCATTCTTGGGCAGGGTGTCGCGGATCACCACCGCTTCCGGATATTTGAACTTGGCGACACCATGCCCGGATAGGAAAGCGGCAAGCGCCGGCACATCGGGCGCGGCCCCTTCGCGCGTCACCAGCACCGCCACCGCCCGCTCGCCGGTGCGCGGATCGGGAATGCCGACCAGCGCCGCCTCGGATATGTCGGGATGGGCGACGAGCAAATCCTCGATCTCCTTGGGTGCGATATTCTCACCATTGCGGATGATGATATCCTTGATACGCCCAGTGACGACCAGATATTGCCTGTCCACCCATGCGCCCTGATCCCCGGTGCGGTAATAGCCTTCCGGATCGAACGCGCCCGCCTCATCATTGGGGTTGATGTAGCCGAGCAGCATCTGCGGCCCGCGCGCGCAGATTTCATCATTGTCGGTGAGGCGCACCCCGGCAATGCCCGGCGTGCCGTCGCTCTCTGCGGCGTGGGTGATGTCATTGGCGGCAATCGTGCCCACCGTCGTCACCGGCACTTCGGTTGAGCCATAAACGCGGCTGACGATGGCATGATCGAAAGCCCCACGCGCCTCGCAGATCAGCGCGGGCGGTACCGAGGCCCCGCCACAAATGAACAGCTTGAGACTGGGCAGGCGGGTGCCGCGCGCCTTCGCCGCATCGAGCAGCCCGCGCAGGAAAGGCGTCGCGCCCGCCATATGCGTGATCCTGTGCGTGTCGATCAGCGCCGCCCCGGTATCGGCATCCCATTGTTCCATCAGCTGCACACGCGTAGCCAGCATCAGCGGCATCTCGAACGCGTAGATCGAGCCGCCGATATGGCTGATCGGCGAGGGGACGAGGAAGCTGTCGCCCGCCGCAATCAGCCAGTGCGCACCCAGTTGGCGGATCAGCGCGCCTAAGGAATTATGCGTGTGGATAACGCCCTTGGGTTTGCCGGTGGTGCCGCTGGTGTACATCACCATTTTGACATCATCAGGGTCGATGACGGGGAGCGGCGTAAAGTGCGTCTCGGCGAGCAGTGCGCCCAATTCGTCACCAGAGCCGCGCAGCGCGATCACCTCAGGCGGTGTCTCCAGTTGCGCACACACCCGCGCCAGCATCGCGCCATAATCATGGCCGCGAAACTGCGCCGGAATAAACACAATCCGCGCCTTCACATCGCTAAGAATAAACTTCAGTTCATGGTCGCGCAGCGAGGGCAGGATGGGATTGATCACCATTCCGGCAAGCGTCACGGCATGGTAGATGATTGCTGCCTCGTGCCAGTTGGGCAGCATCATGCTGATCACCGAACCCGGCTGGAAGCGCGCGAGCAGGGCGCCCGACAGTCGCCCCGCCTTCTCGTGGAGCCCGCGCGCGGTGAGTGCCATATCATCCTGCGCGACCAGCACCCGCTCTGGTGTTTCCGTCGCGACTTTCGTGAGCAAATCGGCGCATGTTTCCTTGCGCCACCAGCCATCCTTATACGCGGTTTCAGCGCGCGCTTCATCCCAGCGCAACGACCAGCCGGTCGGCGTTGTCCGTCTCGGGGGAAGCGCGTCCGTCATCGCTTAAGCCTATCGGTTGCTCAGGCGGGCCACACAAGCACATTGCCGATCAAACGCCCCGGCGATTGTGCCGCGCAGGACTTGACCCTGTTCGCATTTCGCGCTGACAGACGGATGAATTACCGAGAGGAAATCCGAATCATATGGATGATATGATTGCCGCCGATGTGGGCGTGCGCCAGTTGCAGGCGCGATTCATTGATGCTGTATGGCGGCAGGATGCGGATGATTTCGCGAATTGCTGGACAGCGGATGGTGTCTGGAAGATTGCGGGGATGGAATTGCGCGGGCGCGACGCCATTCGTGCGACGTGCAACAAACTGCTCGGCCGCTGCGAGAAAATCCAGCTTATCCTGATGCCGGCGCTTTTGGAGGTGAGTGGCAAGACTGCCATCGGCCGTCATCATGTCATCGAATATGCCAAAATGCTTGATGGATCAGGCTGGATGACGATCGGGGTCTACCATGATCGTCTCGCCGGGGAAGAGGGGCGCTGGCGCTTTGCGCATCGCCACTGGGCGATGCAATATCGCGGGCCGTTGGATCTGTCGGCGAGTTTTGTCGCGGGGCAGGACTTTGGCCCGTTCCCCAACATGCCGGGCGCGGATGCACCCACTTATGTTCGCCCCGCCTGATTCACTGGAGCCAGTATGACCTGCCAGCCCACCAAAGTCCCCGCCGCCGACACGATCGACATCGACGCGCTGCGCGCCAAATATGCCGCCGAAAAGGCCAAGCGCGTGCGCAAAGATGGTCAGGCGCAATATACCCGCCCGACCGGCGACATCCTCCCCGATTTTGCAGCCGATCCGCATATGCCGCAGGCCGCGCGCGCCCCGATCAGCGAGGAGATTGATGCACTCGTGCTCGGCGCCGGCTGGGGCGGGATCATGGCGTCTTACTATCTCACCAAAGAAGGCGTCAGCAATATCCGCAACATTGACACGGCGGGCGATTTCGGCGGCGTGTGGTACTGGAACCGCTACCCCGGCATCCAGTGCGATAACGACGCCTATTGCTACCTGCCTTTGCTCGAACAAATGGGCTTCATGCCCTCGAAGAAATTCTCGGACGGGCAGGAAATTCAGGGTTACGCCAAGTCCATTGCCGCGCGCTTTGGCTTTGCCGACAAGGCGCTGTTCCACACGCAGGTCAACAGCCTGAAATGGGATGCTTCCTCTCAGCGCTGGCGGATCGGCACCAATCGCGGCGATGACATTCGTGCCAGGTTTGTGATTGTCGCGGCGGGCGTGCTCAACATGCCCAAACTGCCCGCCGTGCCGGGGATCGACAAGTTCAGGGGCAAGATGTTCCATTCGGCGCGCTGGGATTATGCGTATACCGGCGGCGCGTATGGCGCTCCGGTGCTCGACAAGCTCGCTGACAAGGTTGTCGCGATCACCGGCACGGGCGCAACCGCAATTCAGGCGGTGCCGCACCTCGCAAAGTACGCCAGGCATCTTTATGTTATCCAGCGCACGCCTTCCACCGTGGATGAGCGCCCCAACCCGCCGACCGATCCCGACTGGGCCAAATCGCTAGAACCCGGCTGGCAGCAGGCGCGCATGGCCAATTTCCATCGCGGCGCGCAGGAGGTCTTTCAGCCCGGCGAGAGCGACCTGATTTGCGACATCTGGACCGAGATCAACCGAAACTTGTCCGCGCAACTTGCCGCCGAGGGTAAAGAGGTGACGATGGAGGAATTCATGGCCAAGCGCGAGGTCATGGATTTTCAGGTGATGGAACGGCTGCGCGGGCGCTGCGACGCGCTGGTCAAAGACCCGGCCACTGCCGAAGCGCTCAAGCCTTATTACAACCATATGTGCAAGCGCCCCTTGTCGAGCGACGATTATTATCCGGCCTTCAACCGCGAGAATGTGACGCTGATTGACGTATCGGACAGTCAGGGGCTGGAGGCGATGACCGAGCTTGGCTTCATTGCAAACGGCGAGGAACATGCGATCGACTGCATGATCTTTGCGAGCGGATTTGAGGTCACGTCTGACCTTGATCGCCGCTGGGGAATCGCAACATTTAAGGGACGCGACGGCGTGTCGATCTACGATCATTGGCGCGACGGGCCGGTGACGTTGCACGGCATCACCACGCGCAACTTCCCCAATATGGGCTTTATCGGCTATATTCAGGGCGGGATCAATTCTTCGGTTACCGAGCATTTCGGGCGGCAGGGCGCGCATATGGCGTGGATCATTGCGCAGGCGCTCAAACAGGGCAAAACAGTGGTTGAACCTTCACAAGAGGCGCAGGACGCCTATGTAAAGACCTATTTTGAGATCCGGCCCGACCTGTCGGCGTTGCAGGCGCGCTGCCCGCCCGGCTATTTCAACAATGAAGGTGCTGCAAACAACAAATGGGCGCTGTTTCCGGGCTGGGGCTATGGCTGGGACAATTTCGAGGAAATGCTGAGCGACTGGCGCACGGTGGGCGACATGCCGGGCATGGAGGTGAGTTAGGCCATGAATGAGCAGCGCAAGGTCGAGGCGGTCACAGCCAAACATCTCGATGATGAAGTGGCGGTGACCTATGGCACCGAAGCGTTCCTCTCTGCCGATTATGCGCGTGCCGAGAAAGAGAGGCTCTGGCCCAAAGTCTGGCAGATGGCGGGGCGGATGGAGGACATCCCCCATGTCGGGGATTATTTCACCTATGATATTTGCGACGATTCGATCATCATCGTACGCACCGCACCCGACACGATCAAGGCGTTCTACAATGTCTGCGCGCATCGCGGACGGCAACTCATCGATGTGCCCGCAGGACAGAATGGCGCGCGCGGCAATGCGGTCAACTTCACCTGCGCGTTTCATGGCTGGCGCTATGATCTAGACGGCAAGAACAGCTTCATCCTTGATAGGGACGACTGGCACGGCGCGCTCAACGCCGACTGCACATCGCTGACGCCGGTGCGGGTCGATACCTGGGGCGGGTTCATCTATATCGACCAGCGCGCGGAGGAGGCCGAATCGCTCACCGACTATCTCGGCGATGCCGGGCGCATTCTCGCGCATTTCGAGTTTGACAAGATGCGCTACAAATGGCGGCAATGGTGCATTTATCCGGCGAACTGGAAGACCGCGATCGAGGCATTCATGGAGCCGTATCACACCACCGCGACGCACTGGCAGCTCACCAAATATGCCGAATTTTATGCCTATTCGAAGCAATATGGGATGCATTCGGTGTCGGGGTTCGACCAGCGCAAATCATCAGAAGCGACGGCGCAGGGCGGCTCGGTCAGCCGCGTGGGCAAGGGCAAGGACCCGCGCGTTTCAACCTATGAACTGGCGCGTGAGAATTACACCACGATCAACTATTCCGCTTCGACCGACACGCTGATCAACGCCGCCGCGCGTCTGAAAGATGAGCTCCCGGAAACCGCAAGCGTTGCCGAGGTGATGGCGCACTGGATGGCGTCAGCGAAGGCCGATGATGCAGCACGCGGCGTGGCATGGCCGGATATTCCGACCGCTGTGATGGCCGAAGCGGGCTTGGCCTGGACACTGTTCCCCAACCAGAACATCCTGCAGGGCGTCACTTTCGCACTCGGTTATCGTGCGCGCCCCTATGGCGATGACCCCGACAAATGCATCTTCGAGACTTATGCGCTTGAGCGTTACCCCGAAGGTGATGAACCGGCCACCGCATGGGTTCATGCCGAGCCGACCGAAGCGAACTGGGGCCTCGTCCTCAGCCAGGATTTTGCCAATATGAAATGGGTCCATAAGGGCATGAAATCTCGGGGATTCCGGGGCGCGCTGCCCAATCCGCATCAGGAACAGAAGATCATTAACGCCCATCGCAATCTTGCCCGTTTCATGGGCCGGGGCGCACCGGAGATACTGAAACCATGAGCTATGACGATCCCAAGCCCGTAACCGCGACCAGCGACGCCAAGGTGAAGGCGGGCGGCGTGCCTGTTTACAAGCGCATCCTTGATCTGTTTGAGGCGGAAGGAATCAGGACGCTGTTCGGCATTCCCGATCCCAATTTCGTGCATCTGTGCCTTGAAGCCGAAGCGCGCGGCTGGACGGTGGTGTCGCCGCACCATGAGGCGGCTGCCGGGTTCATGGCCGAGGCGGCGAGCCGGATTACCGGCAAACCCGCTGTGTGCTTTGGCACATTGGGGCCGGGCCTTGCGAACATGATGCCGGCGATCCAGTGCTGCAAGGTTGAGAACTCACCGGTGATTTTCCTCGGCGGGCAGCGCGCGCGCGTGACCGAGCGGCGGGTGCGGCGCGGCCGTATACAGTTTGTCCGCCAGGAACCGATGATTGAGGATTCGGTTAAATATTCGGGCGCAATCGAATATGCCGATCAGGTTGATGAGGTGATCCGCGAGGCGATCCGCATTGCGATGTCGGGCACCCCGGGGCCGACCTATGTGGAATATCCGTCGCATGTGATTCTGGAGGAACTGGACGCGCCGCCGGTGTTGCCGCCGCACCGCTATCGCCTGACCAATCAGGGTGCGGATGGCGACCGGATTGCCGAGGCCGCAGACCTGATTCTCAAGGCCGAACACCCTATCCTGCTTGTCGGCCACGCCGTGCATACGTCGAAGAGCGGCGCGGCGGTGAAAGATCTTGCGCTCAAGATGAACTGCCCGGTGATCCAGACCTCGGGCGGCACCAGCTATATCAGGGGGATCGAGGACCGCACCTTCCAGTATGTCTTTTCGGATGCGTCGATCGAGGCGGTGGAGGCTTCGGATTGCGTAGTTGCGCTCGGCACAGAGCTGGGCGAACCCGTCCATTTCGGCCGCTGGCGCCATTGGTATGCGGGCGAGGCGAACCGCAAATGGATTTATGTCCAGCAGGACCCGACGGCGATTGGCGTCAACCGCGCGATCGATGTGCCGCTGGTTGGCGATGTCCGCGCCGTGGTGCCACAGCTGACTCGTGCGCTGGGTGAAGGGCGCAAAGCGGGTGATGATTTGGCGAAGTTTATGCGCGATGGGCAGGCTGAACTGGACAGTCTCGCGGCTGAGTCGCGCACCAAATCGGACGGCACGGGCAATGTGCCGATCCACACCTCGCGCTTCATTGTCGAAGCGACCAAGGCCTTCCCCAGGGATGGCATCATGATCCGCGACGGCGGCGCAACCGTGATCTTTGGCTGGACTTACAATCAGTGCAAACCCAATGACGTGATCTGGAACCAGAATTATGGCCATATCGGCACTGGCCTGCCCTATGCCACGGGGGCTATGCTCGCCGACTATGCGGAAACGGGTGTGCAACGGCCCGGAATGCTGGTGACGTCCGATTCATCCTTCCTGTTCCATATTGCCGAGCTGGAAGTGGCAGTGCGGCGCAACCTGCCGCTTGTCTGTGTGGTCGGGGTTGATTTCCAGTGGGGGTTGGAGGTTGGCGTCTATAAGCGCACCTTCGGGCAGGGGACGGCGGAAACCGGCACGCACTGGTCAAGCACAGTGCGGATGGACAAGATCGCGGAAGGTTTGGGCGCGCATGGCGACTATGTGACGACCGCCGATGAGATCGGCCCGGCCATTGCGAGGGCATATGCACGCGGCGGACCTTGTGTGATCCATGTCCCGATTGACCCCAAGGCCAATTCAGAGGAAATGCCCAAATACGACAAGTTCCGCACCTGGTATGCGGAAGGCACGCAGTAGGAGTTTGAACATGCGCGACTATCTGAAATTCTATATCGACGGCACATGGGTTGATCCGACGGCGCCCAAGACGCTCGATGTGGAAAACCCGGCGACGGAGAGCGTGGCGGGGCGGATTTCGCTGGGGTCGGCGGCGGATGTTGATGCAGCGGTGAAAGCGGCACGTCGCGCCTTTGCAAAATGGTCGCAGTCCTCGCGTGCCGAGCGGCTCGATCTGCTTCAGGGGATTCAGACCGAATATACCAAGCGGCACGATGAGCTGGCTGCTGCGATTACAGAGGAGATGGGCGCGCCCGCGTCCTTGGCTGGCGGGTTTCAGGTCGGGCTGGGTGCGATGCATCTCGCGACCGCCATCGATATTTTGAAGGAATTTGTGTTCGAGGAGCGCAAAGGCCCGACGCTGTTTGTGAAAGAGCCGGTTGGCGTCGTCGGGATGATAACGCCGTGGAACTGGCCGCTCAACCAGATTGCGTGCAAGGTTTTCCCGGCGCTTGCCACTGGCTGCACGATGCTACTCAAACCCTCCGAGATCGCGCCGTTCTCGGCACAGATTTTCAGCGAGATCATGCATACGGCAGGGGTTCCGGCGGGTGTGTATAACATGATCAACGGCGACGGGCCGGGCGTGGGCAATGCCATTTCCGGGCATCCTGACATTGATATGGTCAGCTTCACCGGCTCGACCCGCGCGGGCGTGGAGATTGCCAAGAATGCCGCCGCCTCGGTCAAGCGGGTGACGCAGGAGCTGGGCGGCAAGAGCGCGAATATCGTGCTCGATGATGCTGCCTTCGCCGAAAATGTCGGCAAGGGGACAGGCAGCATGTTCGGCAATTCGGGTCAGACCTGCACCGCGCCTTCAAGGATGCTGGTGCCGCACAAGCGCATGGCCGAGGCTGTTGCGGTTGCCAAAGGCGTAGCTGAAGGGACCACGGTGGGCGAACCCAATGGCAATTTCGCGATTGGCCCGGTGGTTTCCAAGGCGCAGTTCGAGAAAATTCAGGGCCTGATCCAGAAAGGTATTGATGAGGGCGCAACCTTGGTGGCGGGCGGCACCGGACGCCCCGAGGGGCTGGACAAGGGCTATTATGTCAAACCGACCGTGTTCGCCAATGTCACCAACGATATGACCATCGCGCGCGAGGAAATCTTCGGCCCGGTCCTGTCGATCCTGGGGTATGACAGTGTTGACGATGCGGTCGAGATCGCCAACGATACTGATTATGGCCTGGCTGGCTATGTGGCGGGCGCTGACCATGACGCATGCCTCAACGTCGCCAAGCGCATCCGCGCAGGCTGGCTCGGGGTCAATGACGGGTTCGATATGAACGCGGCGTTCGGCGGCTATAAGAAGTCAGGCAATGGTCGAGAATGGGGCGAACATGGCTTTGCCGAGTACTTGGAAGTGAAATCGATCATCGGCTGACTGGGGCCTTTAAGGAGGGGACATCATGATATTGCCCAGCCGATTCGCCGGGCCGCCTGCGCAGCTTGCAGAGGGCTGGTCGATGGCGCGCCTTACCCAGCCGAGCCGGTTGAGCGGCGCGAACGGGATCGCCACCGGCCCCGATGGGCGCATCTGGGTGGCGTCGGTGCCGTCCTCCAGCGTCAACGCAATCAACCCCGATTTCGGAGCAATCGAGACGATTTCACCGATGGACGGGGCGATTACGGCCCCAGACGATCTGGTGTTTGACGAGGCGGGCAATGTCTATCTGACCGAAATTACGCTGGGCCGCGTGGCGATGCGCGATACGAAGGGTCGCGTGAGTGTGATTCAGGGTGATATGCCGGTCGCGAACCCGATTACCTATCATCAGGGCCATCTTATCGCGGGCGAATGCCGGATGGATGCGCGGATTATGGAGCTGGATCGGGGTGGCGGCGCGCCGCGCGTCATCAAGGATGGTATCCCGATGGCCAACGCGTTTCAGGTTGGGCCGGACGGGCGGCTCTATGCGCCGATCATGGGTGCCAATGAAATCTGGGCGATTGATCTCGCCACCGGCGCGCATGAGGTGGTGGCGGGTGATCTGGGCGTGCCTGATTCGGTCAAGTTCGATGCCAAGGGCCGCATCGTCACCACGCAGGTTGCAAGTGGCCAAGTGTTGCGGCTTGATGTGCAGGCGGGTACGCGCGAGGTGCTCGCGCAGCTCCCCCCCGGCCTCGATAATGTCACTTTTGTGGGCGAGCGCATCTTTATTTCCAGCATCAATGGCTCGATCACCGAGATACTGGAGCCGGGCAAGGTCAGGCCACTCGTGGAGCGTGGCCTGCAATGGCCGCTGGGGTTGGCCGTGGATGAGGCAGGCACGCTGTTCGTCGCGGATGGTGTTTATGGCTACACGATTGCGCCAGATGCCCCAGTGAATGCCGAGACGCTCCAGCTCGCGGGGATGATCTTCTATCCCGGCTGCCCCGGCTATATGCGCGGCGTTGCGAAGGGCAGCGCGCCGGGCGAATGGATCATCGCAACTGGCTTGGGGAGCCTTGCGCGCTATAACCCTGCCCAAGCCACAAGCGACTTTATCGCGCATGGCTATGACATTTTAATGGGTGTCGCAGTGAGCGACAGGGGCGCGATCGTGTTCTCTGAATATGGCGCAGGCCGGGTGCATGTCGCGCCAGGGCCGGACATCAAGATGATCGCCGAGGGGCTGGATAAACCGATGGGCGTCGCGCTGATCGGTGACACCGCCTATGTTGCGGAAGCAGGCGCGGGACGGATCGTGAAGCTGCAACAAGGATCGCCGATGGATACAGTTGTCGATGGGCTGGAACGCCCAGAGGGGCTGTGCGCGCATGACGGCAAGCTTTATGCGGTGGACACAAAGGCGCGCGCGCTGATCGAGATTAACCCGGCGCGCGGCACGCACGCCGTCATCGCCAGCCAGCTTCCCGTCGGTGCGCCGCATGGCGTGGCGCACATGCCATGGCTCGGGCCGATTGGCGATATGTCCGGGCCGATGGTCAATTTCGCAAGTGTTGCAGCCGGCACGGACGGCACAATCTATGTCGCCGCCGACGCCGAAGGCAGCGTACTTGCAGTCCGGTGCGCGCACTGAACTGACTTTCGCCCCCATCAGTGGGAAACCCCGCTCCAGCGATGCTTGGCGGGGAGGGATGGACACGCGATACGGTACACTTAGGAGAAGGCCGGATATGGCCAGCCTCACCGACTATATAAGCTATGCCGACGCGCAGACACGTGCAAACACCGCCGCACTCTGGGCGCTGTTCGATGGCGACAGGGAGCGGCTCAACATCGCGCATGAATGCATCATCCGCCATGCGCGTGGTGATGGCCGGGCTGCTGTGCGTATCGCGCATGCCGATGGCCATGACGAGATTCTGAGCTTTGATGCGATTGCAGCAGGCGCGGCGCGCTTTGCGCACTGGCTGGAGGCGCAGGGGGTTGTGCCGGGCGCGCGCATCGCGTTCATGCTGGAGCCGGGGCTGCCCTTCTATGTATGCCTTTTCGGCGCTATGCTGACCGGCGCGATTTCGGTGCCGTTGTTCACGCTGTTCGGGCCGGATGCGCTCAAGCTTCGCATTGACGATTGCGCACCCGCCATCCTGATTACCAATGCGGAGAAAGTGGAACTTGCGTACGGACTTACCGGGCCGCAGATTATGGTCGCGAATGATGCTTTCCTCGCCTCAATCGCGCATCTCCCAGCAACTTACACGCCCAAAACCCGTGCCAATGATCTCGCCTGCTATCAATACACTTCGGGGACGACCCGCGAATTGCCCGAGGCGGTCAAACATACGCACCGCGCGCTTGTGACGCTGATGTTCGCAGCGCTCTATGGCACGGGCATAAGGCCGGGCGATGAATTTTTCTGCCCGTCCTCGCCTGCCTGGGGGCATGGACTGTGGCACGGCACTCTGGCCCCGCTCGGCCTTGGCGTGACCACCGGCACCTTCGCGGGGCGTTTCGATCCGGTACGGCTGATGAAGGCGCTGGACAACTATAAAATAACCAATATGTCTGCCGCCGCGACCCATTACCGGATGATGAAGAATTCTGGCCATACGGGGGACTTTACCTTCCATTTGCACAAACTCAGCTACACCGGCGAGCCGATAGACCCGGCGACGCTCGAATTCATCGATGCGCATTTCCATGTGCCCGCGTGCTCCATGTATGGCACCACCGAGATCGGTGTGGTGCTGGTCAATTATCCGGGGGCGGATGATTTCATGGTCAAGCCGGGATCGCTCGGGCGTCCGGTGCCGGGGCTGAAACTGGAGGTGCAGCGGCCCGATGGCAGCCCATGCGCACCCGAAGAGATTGGCGAGCTTATGCTGTGGCGCGGTGGCGCATGGCTTTCGACCAAAGACCGCGCGAAGATCGACGCCGACGGTTATTTCTACCATTGCGGCCGCGCCGATGATGTCATCATTTCGGCGGGCTGGACGATGAGTGCGGTCGAGATTGAGAGCAGTCTGCTCAAGCATGATGCAGTGCTCGAATGCGCAGTGATCGGTGTGCCCGACGAAAAACGCGGGCAGGTGGTCAAGGCGTTTGTGATCGTCAACCGCGCAAGCACGGACGCACTGGTAAAAGAATTGCAGGACTTCACCCGAGAAAAACTCAGCCGGCATGAATTCCCGCGCCTGATCGACTTTGTATCTGAACTTCCAAAAACCCCGGCGGGCAAGGTCAACCGCAAGGTGCTGCGTGACCGCGAGGCCGCCGCCGCTACAACCAACTGAATCCCAAGGAGAACACCATGTCCACCAATAAATTCCCCAAAATCACCGAGGAAGGTCTCGCTGATCTGCGCAGCCGCATCGGTGTAACGGTCGAGAACACGATCGAGCCATGGAATTATGAGGCGACGCGCGACGCGATCCGCCACTATGCGCACGGTATTGGCGATGATAACCCCTTATGGTGTGATCCCGACTATGCCGCCAGAACGCGTTATGGCGGCATCGTTGCGCTGCCCAGCTTCCTGTTCACCACCAGCCGGTTGATTTCGGGCTATTGCGGCGGGCTGTCGGGGGTTCATGCGATGTGGGCGGGCGCGGACTGGACCTGGCACAAGCCGGTGCTCCGCAATGATGTCATCACGACGCAAGCGCACCTGAAAGATCTGATCGAGCATCAGACCCGCTTTGCCGGGCGATCTTTCCAGCAGATTTACCATGTCAAATTCTTCAACCAGCACGGTGATACGGTCGCTGAAGCCGACTCATGGGTGTTCCGCACCGATCGCGACGAGGCGCGTGAAAAGGGCACCAAATATACCGAAGCGCGCGGCCGGGTTGAGCCGTTCACCGACGCGCAGCTCGCCGAATGGGGCAAGCTCTATGCCAATGAGGAAGTGCGTGGGGCCACCCCGCGCTATTGGGAAGATGTGCAGGTCGGCGATGAACTGCCGCGCATGATGAAGGGGCCGATGACGGTCACCGGATTTATCTGCTATGCTCAAGGCTGGGGTGGGCTGTATATCCGCGCCAACAAACTCGCCTGGAAGATGCAGCAGGCGCACCCCGGCCTTGGCATCAGGAACCGTTTCAACGTGCCCGATTGTCCCGAGCGGGTGCATTGGGATGAAGCGTTCGCACTCGAAGTCGGTGCGCCGGGGGCCTATGATTATGGCCCGGAGCGCTGCTCATGGCTCACCCATCATATCACCAACTGGATTGGCGATGCTGGCTTCCTGCACAAGGCCAAGTGCCAGATCCGGCGGCACAACCCCGACGGTGATGTGATTTTCATTGATGGGTCGGTCACCCGCAAATTCGTTGAGAACGGCAAGCATTATGTTGAGATTCAGCAGAAAGCGGAGACACATCGCGGCGAAGTGTCTGCCTTTGGCACCGCGATTGCGGAATTGCCGAGCAAAACCTCTTAGGCTGGCCGTACCGGCAGTTCGATTTCGGCCTTGGCGGTGGCGAGCACGCTGCCAAGCTGGTTCGCCATACGCACCTCGGCCTGCACCATATGCCGCCTTTCCGCATCCACCATCTTGTCGATGATCTTGCCAGTCTGGATCGTGATGTCGCCGGTCAAAGCGGGCGAGCGGTAATTGCAGTTGGAATGGCGCACCATGCCCCATTCGCCAGCCCAGCCACTTAGATAATCGGTGATCCACGCGCCCATGCTCGCACCATAGCCATAACCGCGAGGCATCCCGATATAGCGCGCCCAGCGCGGGAACAGGTGACCGCGCGATGGACCGATATAGGCCCCATCGGTATTTTCCGGATTGTTGGCTTCTTCGGTCGGGTCCTGCTCCGGCCCGGCCATCGGTCCGACAAAGCCGAGCAATTCCATGTCCATATCGGTGCGGCGGTGCGCACCGCCCCATTGGGTGAAAGTGTAGCTGCGCCATTCGGTCGCGAAACTCACTATCGAATGCGGCCCGAACACGCGCTCGGGCAGTTCGTCACCGATGTTCACGCTATCCCAATAGCGGGCGCTATGGCCGAGATCATGAAGCATCCTGACCCATTGATATTTGCGCGCCTCCAGCGCTTCCAGCTCATCATCGCTCCAAACCGGATCTTCATGGCCTTGGGTGGTGCCATGTTGCGCTGCCTCGCCTGCTTCCTGGGCATAGCGGATAGCGGTCGAGCGCTGCTTGGCGATCAGGTCACCGTCCTGATTATAATAGAAATTATCACCGCGCTGGAAGCAGGTGGGGCCGAACGACGATGTGTCCTTCACTTTGTAATCGAATGGAATCCGCTCATTCCAGATACGATCACCGCCAAAAATGCGCGGTCCATAAAACCACCACTCATCGCCGCCGAAAAGCATATGCGATTTCGGGATCAGGCCGATACACGCCGGCGCCGAGCCATGCCCGTCATCCATTGTCACCGGAAAACTCTGCGGCGCGACGAGTCTGCCATGGCGTCCCTGCATCGCATAGCCTGAGTCATAATGCAGCCGGTTTGGGTA
>JAGWQR010000321.1 GCA_028869975.1 Alphaproteobacteria bacterium
GCATCGAGCGCATGTTCGCCCATCTCAAGAACCAAAGACGCATTGCAACCCGCTACGACAAAACAATCCTCTCCTTCGAGAGCTTCCTCAACCTCGCCGCCGCAAGACTATGGTTGAAATCTTATGTCAACATGGCCTAGCTACCATTGACGATAAATTGAGTGGCGCTGAGTTGACGCGCATGAAAGAACGAAGTGTGATCGTTGTTGTCCCAAAAGAGCTGAAGGCAGAAAAATATGTAGGCGTGCTAAATGTGATTGGGTTTGAAGATTTCTTTGCCCACCATCTTGATCCAGCAATGAATCGGTGGCGCGCAAATGGTGCAATTTAAGCCGCCAATTTCTTTACGTCATTTCTCTCATTCAGAAGAGTTCGTTCGATAAACGGAGACATAAATTTAGCCACTGCTTCAACAATTGGCACAACAACCGCATTGCCAAACTGACGATAGGCCTGTGTGTCGGAGACAGGCGAAATCCATTGGCGATTTCCATATTCAAAGCCCATCAATCGTGCGCACTCGTTTGGGGTCAGTCGTCTGGGGCGCGGTGTTGGTTGCGCGATCAAAATTTCTGACCCGTCTTTATGGTAACGCGCAGATAGTGTGCGTGCGACATCCTGCGGCCCGAACAAACTGTAGCCGAATCCATTACCGTTTCTTTCATGCTTAGCTTTGTAGGCTTGCAGATATTTCCAAAGATGATCGGTAAGAGTGTATTTTGAATCAACTTCGTTGTGAGGATGTAAGATATTTGAGAGTGTTGGCCACATCGCTTGTTCGGGTATTAGATCGTCGAATTTCGCAAAATCGAAACCAACTTCTTCCCGAAATCCAACAATAAATATCCGCTCACGTTTTTGTGGAACCCAAGGCCGCGATGATATTATACGCCACTGAATTTTATAACCTAACGCGTTCTCAAGGCGGTCACGGATAATCATGAATGTCCGCCCTTGGTCATGACGCTCAAGGTTTTTAACATTCTCAAGCAGAAACGCCGCTGGTCGATGATGAGCTATGATACGTTCGATGTCGAAAAACAGATTGCCTTGAGTTTCGCACTCAAAGCCATGTTTTCGTCCCAAAGAGTTCTTTTTGGAAACGCCAGCAATTGAAAATGGTTGGCATGGGAAACCCGCGATTAGGACATCATGTGGCGGAATCAGGCTTGGGTTCTGGCCATATGGGGTTATGTCGCCTGCAAATATGTGCACGTCTGAATTGCTGAAATTTGCGCGGTAAGTTTCTTGCGCATATTTGTCCCATTCGCTTGTAAAAACACATTCACCGCCGATGCCTTCAAAACCGACACGCATTCCCCCAATGCCTGCAAACAGATCAATGAATCTGAATTTACATGGGTTGGGTGCTTGAGTAGCCTTGCGTAGTCTCGCCTCCATTTCCAAGGCGCGACGAACGGGAATTGGCACACTAATTTCAGCCCCCTCATACCGATGAATGTGGCGAATCGACAATCCCAGATATTCGGCAGAATCTGCAATGCTAAATCCAGCGTTTTCGCGTAATTTCCTAAATTCTACCATGGACTACTTCATTTTTCATCTGTCAATAATGGGGACATTATGTCCGAATATTTCCCTCTGTTCAAGCATATATTTATGTTTTGTTCTAACGCCCATACTGGGCTTCCCCACGCCCGCCAATTTGGGCAGCGCATTTAGGGCTTGACAATAATCTCCTATTTGGTTATATTCCTACATCAGGGAAGCATATAGGAGATATTCTGTGGCTGATCGCGCGCCTGCACCCACCCCCGTTTCCGCCGCATTCCCGCTCCAGCCGGGTGCTTATTATGCGCGCAAGGAGGCAGAGGCACTGCGCATTCATGCCGCCGCCCAAGCGCATCGCGCGCGCAATCGGGCGCATTATCTCGCGCTTGCCGAACGGAGCGATGATCCCGCACTGCGCTGGGAAATCCTGCAAGATGCCGGGCTGCTGCCACCAACAACGCAGATTGTGGCCCTTGCGCCGCCCCCCGCCGGGCCGAGCGCCCCCTTTTCGCTCAACGAATTTTCGGCGCTTTATCGCGGCGGGTATCGGTTGAATGCAGGAGAGGCAGACGCGGCATGAGCGGGCGGCTGCCTGCGGCAGTGCCGCCGTCTTCGCCTGCCGCACGGCATGAAGGCGTGCCCGATGCCGATTTGCGCAAGGCGATTGCGCATTTTGCGCCGGTCAAGCGCGCTGATCGTGCGGCCGGGTGGAGCGCCGAAAAGCAGCGAAACTTTATTCAGGTGCTGATGACAACCGGCAGCGTTACGCATGCGTGCAAGGCGGTGGGCATGGCACGCCAGAACGCCTATCTGCTGCGCTATTGCGAAGGGGCAGAGAGTTTCGCCATCGCCTGGGATGCCGCAATGCGGCTGGCGGCGCAGCGGCTGGTGGATATCGCCTATGAGCGCGTGCTGGAGGGCGAAGTCATCCCCCATTTTTACCGGGGTGAACAGGTCGGGGAGCGCATCAAATATGACAACAAGCTGTTGATGCAGTTGCTGCGCACGCAGAACAAGCGTCGTTTTGGCCGCGTGGCTGATATTCAGGGCTATTATGAGGGCGACCAGCAGATTGAGGCGCGGATCGAGATCGGCGCGCAGATGATGCGCTTCAAAAGCGATGCGGAAGGCGATGAAGCGCCCGTGAAAAGCCTCGGGGAAGGCACGCGCCCCTCACCGTAGTGTCACTTTTGTCACTTTAGGCGGTGGGGCGGGAAGGCCCGTATGGACAAGGCGCGTGACATCCGGCAGGAGGTAAGCATGACACCCACCCATTTTGCCAGTCTGCTCGCCTCGCGCCTGTGCCATGATCTGCTCTCGCCCGTGGGCGCAATGAGCAACGGCCTCGAACTGCTCGCCGACGAGCATGACCCCGAAATGCGCGCCAAGTGCATGGATCTGCTGCATGAGAGCGCGAGCGCGACCGCGAACAAGCTCAAATTCTTCCGGCTTGCGTTTGGTGCGGCGGGCGGATACGGCGATTCGGTCGCAAGCAGCGAAATTCGCGCGGCGATTGATGGCATGTTCATCCATAATGGCCGGATAGAACTCAACTGGATGGTGGTGCCTGAGGTGCTGCCCAAGCCCGCCACCAAGCTGCTGCTCAACCTCGCGCTGATCGCGGGCGATGCGCTGGTGCGCGGCGGCAAGCTTGATGTCGGCGCTGAAAATGCTCATGGCCGGATTGAACTGGCATTACGCGCGAGCGGGCCGCGCATTCTGCTTGATCCCGAAATTCGCGCGACGCTGGCCGGGCAGGTCTCGCAAGAGGCGGTAACGCCGCGCTCGGCACCCGCATGGCTGGCGTTTGTGCTGGCGCAGAGTGGTGACGCGGGGGGCATCCAGATTTCGGATCCGGAGGCTGATTACCTCCTTTTCGGAGCAAGTCTTACTAAACCGTAAACCATAAATTTAACGGCCATACGCAAATACTCTGCCCTGCAAAAGGAGCAGATTATGGACGATGACTTGATGGAATTTGTGGTGGAAGTGCGGGCAGGATTTGCCGCAATCGCCGACGATATCGTGCTCTGGCGCGAGCAGCCCGATCATCCGGTCGCCCATGCCGGGTTGCTTCGCTACGTGCGCAATATCAAATCCGGCTCGGGCTTTGTACATATGGCGCGGATAGAGGCACTGGCCAGTGCAGCAGAAACGGCGCTGCAGGATATTCGCCACTGGGGTCTTGATAAAAATGCGCCGCACATCGGGCTGGTGATGCAGGCGCTCGCGCGGATTGAAGCGATTGCCGTTGCGGTGGAACTCGGTGTGGCGTGCGGCAGTGAGGGCGAAGAGCAGCTTGTGCACGATCTTTCCGGGCAGGCGCCAGCCGCACACCACAGTAAAGCCGACACCAGATCAGTACTGCCAACCGTTGCACGTCTGCCTCTCAGGCAGATTTATGCACTGCGCGACGAAGCGCAGAAGCTGGCAGGCTATGTCAATAGTCTGCACGATCAGCCCGCACCCGGCCAACTGGCCATTCTGCGTAACGATTTGCAGCGCCATGCCGAAAATGTCGCTGCCCTTTTTTCCAAAACTGAGGAGACTATCCGATGACCTGTGCCCTGATTGTTGACGATTCGCGGCTAGCGCGCCGCATCTCACGCTCCATGCTGGAAGCCTGCGGGGTCGAGGTCGATGAAGCGGAGGCGAGTGCCAGCGGTCTCGCGCGCTGTGCAGAAAAAATCTATGATTTCGTGATGGTGGATTATTATGTCTCCGAAACGAGCGGGCTTGATATGATCCGGAACCTGCGGCGCAAACAGGAATACAAGGATATTCCGATTATATTGTGCGCGAAGAA
>JAGWQR010000322.1 GCA_028869975.1 Alphaproteobacteria bacterium
AAGGGCAGCGCCGGGTCGATCACCGCATGGCAGTTGCCCCACACTGTGCCCGCCTTGATCTTGGCGGCGAGTCTGTGCATCGACGAGATGTCGCGCGTCCACACCCCCGCCCCCAAGCCGTAGCAGGTGTCGTTGGCCATTTTCGCAACCTCGTCGAGCTCATCGAAACGCTGCGCGACGACGACGGGGCCAAAAATCTCCTCCTCGACCACCCTCATCCCCGGCTTGACATCCACCAGCACGGTCGGGTTGACATAATAGCCGTCGGCGCTTGGCGCATCGCCACCGGTCGCCACCGAAGCGCCTTCCTTCTTGCCCGCCTCGATATAACCCATCACCCGGTTGAACTGCTCCTCGGAGACCAGCGGCCCCATATGACCTGCCGGATCCAGCGACGGGCGCGGTGCCCAGAAGGCAGCGGCCTCGGCGACGCCCTCGATCACCTGATCGAAGATCGAGCGGTGCGCGAACAGCCGCGATCCAGCAATGCAGACTTGGCCCGAATTAAAGAAGATCGCCCCCGCCGCGCCCGGTGCGGTGGCCGCGACATCAACATCGGGCAGGATCACCACCGGCGATTTGCCGCCGAGTTCGAGCGTGACGCGCTTCAGCGAGTCGGTAGCATTACGGTTGATGATCTTGCCCACCTCGGTCGAGCCGGTGAAGGCAACCTTATCAACATGGGGATGCTTGACCAGCCGGTCACCCGCGGTTTCGCCAAGACCCGTGATGATGTTGATCACGCCGGCGGGGAAGCCTGCTTCCGCAACCAGATCGGCCAGTCGCAGTGCGGTCAGCGAGGTCTGCTCGGCTGGCTTGAGAATAAGGGTGCAGCCCGCCGCCAGCGCCGGACCGATCTTCAAACACGCCATCAGCAGAGGGAAATTCCACGGCACAATCTGCGCAGCGACGCCCACTGGCTCGCGGCGGACATAGCTATGCACGGTGCCGCGCGGCATCGACATCGGCTCAATCATCTCACCGCCAAGCTTGGAGGCCCAACCTGCCATATAATGCAGCATCCCGACAGCGCCGGGAATATCGACCGCTGCCGCCATGCTCTTGGGTTTGCCGTTGTCGATCGCCTCAAGTTCGGCGAATTCGTCCGCATGGGCCTCAATCAGGTCGGCGAGCTTGTGGATTGCCCCTTCGCGGACAATCGGCGGCAGGTCAGACCAGCGCCCATCATCAAAGGCGGTCCGCGCAGCAGAGACGGCACGATTCACATCGGCGTCCGACGCATCAACGAAGTGGCTGACTTCCTTGCCATTCGAGGGATCGATCACCGCAATCGTCTTACTATGCGACGATTCAACCCATTCATTGTTGATGAACAGGGCGGGCTTGCGTGCGAGCGCCTTTTTTGCGGCATCGGAATAGCCAAACTGGCGAAACTGGTTGTGGGTCATTTCATTCATGTTGCATTCTCCTCATCCCAAAAAGGTGTTTGTTCGTCGGTTGAATATTTATATGCAATACATACAAATATGGCACTGTAAGTCAATCGTTTGAAATTGGGCCTGCGCACATCGATTCAAATCTGGGACTTACACCAAATTCTGTTTGTATTGCATACAATGCTGTGGCAGAGAAATGCCACTTAATGCAAAACAGGAGAATCGCTGATGGGTGCCCAGAACCTCGAACAGATTATTCACGCTTCCGGAAACCCCGTACATATGCTGCGCAACTCGCAGATAGGCGCGTATATTTATCCGGTCGTGGCTTCGGAGTTCACCAATTGGCGCATGGAGCAATGGGCCTGGCAGCATTCGGCGGTTCTGTTCGATCAAACGCACCATATGGTTGATCTCTATATCCGTGGTAAGGACGCGCTCAAGCTCATTTCGGATACCACCATCAATACGATGAAAAACTGGGTACCGAACAAGGCCAAGCAATATGTCCCGACCACGCCTTATGGTCATGTGATTGGGGACGGCATCATTTTCTATCTGGCCGAGGAAGAATTTGTCTATGTCGGGCGCGCCCCCGCTGCCAACTGGATCCTGTATCAGGCCCAGGCGGGCGGCTATAATGTTGACATCGTCAAGGATGACCGCTCGCCGGGTCGGCCGATGGGCAGACCGATCCACCGC
>JAGWQR010000323.1 GCA_028869975.1 Alphaproteobacteria bacterium
CAATGAGCAAAACATACCCCGTACTTCCGCTGCGCGATATAGTCGTGTTTCCGCGCATGATTGTGCCGCTGTTTGTCGGCCGCGAAAAATCGGTGGCCGCGCTTGAGGCCGCGATGGCCGCAGACAAGGAAATTTTCCTGATTGCGCAGCTTGACCCCGCCAATGACGATCCGGGGCGCGAAGATTTGTATGATCTTGGTGTGATAGCGCAGGTGATGCAGTTGCTCAAGCTGCCCGACGGCACCGTGCGCGTGCTGGTGGAAGGGCGCACCCGCGCAACGCTTGCCGCACTTTCAGCCGAGGGGACGCATCTCTCCGCTGAGATAGAGGTTCGGGATGAACCCGACCATGAGGCGACCACCGAAACCGAGGCGATGATGCGCTCGGTCGTTGACCAGTTCGAAAATTACGCCAAACTCAACAAGAAGCTGCCGGCTGAAACCGCTGTGCAGTTGAGCGAAATCACTACCGCAGGCGCACTTGCCGATGCAGTGGCCGCGAACATTTCGGTCAAGGTTGCGGACAAGCAGGCGCTGCTGGTCGAAAATGATCCTGCCAAGCGGCTGGAGATGGTGTTTGCGTTCATGGAGGGCGAGCTTGGCGTGCTTCAGGTCGAGAAGAAAATCCGGGGCAGGGTCAAACGCCAGATGGAAAAGACCCAACGCGAATACTATCTCAACGAGCAGTTGAAGGCGATCCAGCGCGAACTTGGCAATGAGGGCGAAGAGGGCGAGGAAAATGAGCTCGATGAGCTGGCGAAGAAAATTGAAACGCTCAAGCTCTCTACGGAGGCCAAAACCAAAGCGATCGGCGAGCTGAAAAAGCTGCGCGCGATGCAGCCGATGTCGGCGGAAGCAACCGTTTCGCGCAATTATCTTGATGTGCTGCTCGGCCTGCCCTGGGGCAAAAAATCGCGGCTCAAGAAAGATCTGGCGGCGGCGCAGGCGGTGCTTGATGATGACCATTACGCGCTCGACAAGGTGAAAGACCGGATCGTCGAGTATCTGGCCGTGCAGGCGCGCACCAACAAGCTGAAAGGCCCGATCCTGTGTCTGGTCGGCCCGCCGGGCGTGGGCAAAACCTCGCTTGGCAAATCTATCGCGAAGGCGACGGGGCGTGAATTTGTGCGCCAGTCGCTGGGCGGCGTGCGCGACGAGGCGGAAATTCGCGGGCATCGCCGCACCTATATCGGCTCGCTGCCCGGCAAGATCGTGACCAACCTGAAGAAAGCGGGGACGATGAACCCGTTGTTCCTGCTCGACGAAATCGACAAGCTCGGCGCGGATTTTCGGGGTGATCCGGCGTCGGCGCTGCTCGAAGTGCTCGATCCCGAACAGAATAACAAGTTCCAGGATCATTATCTTGAGCTGGATGTAGACCTCTCGGACGTGA